>JAYVBS010000147.1:0-3208 GCA_043750315.1 Chitinophagaceae bacterium | reverse complement strand
TCTTTACTACCAATATTTCCTTTTAGAACAGAGTCTGGAAGTACTTTAATTTGTTCATTAAGCTTTAAGTCTTTTGCACTGTATATTACAAAATCTTTCATTTGTAATTGTTGCGAAGTTTGTGCATAAAGATTGCTCGATAGAAAAATTAGAGCATTCAAAAACGGAGCAAATAAAAACTTTCTCATGTGTGTTAATTTTGAAAATTAAAAAAACTTTAGAAAATGTGTTCCTTTTTTGAACTTGAAATTCAAAATTATTTAGCGAAATACATTTTAAAAAGTACAATTAAAAACTGATTCGAAGTGTTTGTGAATAGCCTAAAGAGTGTAGTTAAGTCAGCGTCTATTTCCTGTCTATCTGTAAAAATATAACAAATTTTTTATAAATTCTATTTTTTTTTATTACTTTGGCTCTAATACTTAGCTAGTTATCGTTGTTTTAAAACTTGTTTCAATATAATTTATGCCTAATTTTCTGAAAGCTGAAACCGAAATTATAACTCGACTTAAGAACGAATTATCTCCTAAACTAATTTATCATAGCTATTTTCATACCCTAGATGTAATGAATGCAGGCATGCAAATTGCCGAGGCAGAAAATATAGCCCAAGAAGATATTTGTTTATTGAGGGTTTCAATTGCGTATCACGATTCAGGATTTATTGAGGTTTATATTGGGCACGAAAATAAAGGATGTGAATATGCAAGAAACGATTTGCCAAAATTTGGATTTACATTAGAACAAATTGAAAAAATTTGTGGATTGATAATGGCAACTAAAATTCCAAATAAAACAAATAATATTTTAGAGAAAATAATTGCTGATGCTGATTTAGATTATTTAGGTAGATATAATTATAAGCATATAGCTGGAAAACTATTTGAAGAATTAAAATTAAATTCAATGGTTAAAGATCTTGAATCATGGAATGTGTTACAAGAAAAATTTATAGCATCACATAAATATTTAACCAAATTTAGTAAAGAAAATAGGGAGTCTTTAAAACAAGAAAATTTACAATTGATTAGAGAACTTGTGAATTAATTTTTATTTGAGAGTTCAAATATTTTATAGTTAGCATCTCTTAATCTTTTGCTTAAATTTTGAACCACAGCTTTTATTATTTCTGGGCTACACTCTAACAAATCATAAAAAGGTTCTTGATTTATTTTATAAAAAATAGATTCCTTTTGTGTAGTAACTGTAGCAGATCTTGTTTCTGTATCTAACAAAGCAAGCTCTCCAAAATAATTATTATCTTTTAAAATAGCTAGTGTTTGATTTCCTTTATGAATTCTTACCTCACCTTCAAAAATAATATACATGCAATTTCCAATTTCACCTTCAGTAACAACATCAATGTTTTCGCCAATTATTTCTTCTTCCATTAAATGAGCTATTTCTGCCAATATAGATTCTGGAGTTTCAGAAAAAATTGAAACCGTTTTTAAGAGTAAAACTCTTTCAATTAATAAAAGTCTATCTTGATTATTTTTTTTCATCATTTAAAATTCTAACCATTTTCAAGTGAAAGTAAATGTTTTGCCGTGTTTTTTAAAACTTCATTTTTAGACAGTGAAAATGGTATTATAAATTCATTACTTAACATGTTTTTATGTTCTTTAATGCCATATAGAACACAGGCTTTGGTCCAATTATTATAAGTATAATTCACATCAAACAAAATATTTTTTGTAAGTACAATTTCAGAAAGTGTTTGAAAATGATGTTGCAATTCTAACTGTAAACATCTGTCATTAACAGAAGAATTTTCAAAAATTAATGCAAATAATTCTCCTAAATCTTTTCGTACAGTTAATTGAATAATTTCTATAGCATTTGCAATAGACTCTTTTGTATTTAAATAAAATCCATTTTTAACTTTAGTAATTACTTCTTTGCTGTGTATGCATGAAAACCAATACAAACATTTTTTTCGAATAATATCTAATTCTAATTCAATTGCTTTAGCAATTATAGGGTTTAATTGTTGTGCTTGTTTTAGGTAAAAAAGAATCTGAACTGCTTTTTTTAAATTTGTAAGAACTAATTCATTAATTTCTTTCTGAGTATGTGAAGATGATATTTTAATTAAACTCAAACTATTAATGATAGCATCAGCATTTTCTGGATAGTTTAATAGTAATTGCTCTAATAATGTTTTCGATTCTCTTGAGTGTATTTTTCCTAATAAATTTATCAATTTTCTAGATTTTGAACCATGACATTTATTTCCAATTAATATTGGTTCAATATATTTAAGAACACTTGTGCCAATATTTTCGAGTGTTTCTATGATATCCAAATCATTTTTTGTTATTAGTAAATCATCAATTAACTTAATAATAATTTCATTTGTACCTAACGTTGCACTTGCAATTCTTGCTGCTGATTTAACTTGATTATTCTCACTATTCATTAATTCAATTAACTTATAATCGAATGAATTTAGTTTAAATTTAGCAACAATTTTTATAGCATTTATTTTATGAATAATATTTTTATTATTAAAATGGTTGTATAAAATTAATTCTGTTCTTTCATTATTTTTATTTCTAAAATTTGGAATTGTAGATAAGGTTGCAGCAAAAGAAACATTTATATCTGGATGATTGATGAACTCATCCATCTTGAATTTTTTATCTAAGGATGTTATAGTAGTTATAATTTCAGGTAAAATGCTTGTGTCTTTAGAATTGTTCAATAATTCTTTTAATAAAGGAAGCATTACACTTTCTAAATTGTTTTGAATTATGCTTAGTGTTGCTAATTTTACATTTGTAGAAGAATGTTCTAAACCAGAGATTAAAAAATTTACTTTATCTATTTTTTGATCTGCAATTAATTTAAGCACAGATATAGCTTCATTCTGATTTCCATTAATTAATTTGTTTAATAAATAACTTAGCGATTCTTTATCAGTTATAGAAATATCCCTTTCGGTCAATGTTCTATTTCTTATCGCAGTATGTAAAGTATTTAAATAATCTTTTTCAACCGACCATGTAAAAAAAGCCCAAAATAAAATCAGTGAAATAATAATGTAATTTAGATATGCAAAATCTAATGTTGACGATGTTGTAAAAAACCAAAGAAAAATGCCAGCCGTTAAAAAAGCAAACGGATCCATTAAACCTTTAATAATTGTATGGCCTTTTAATCTTTGTTGTACAGGTAGGGGTTGAAGTGTTGCTAAAAGAACAGG
>JAYVBS010000146.1:0-3212 GCA_043750315.1 Chitinophagaceae bacterium | reverse complement strand
CTGGTGAAATTGATAAATACATTTACCGTTTAAGCATTGAAAAAAATGAGTTCAGTGTTGACTAATTTCATTAAATAAATTTTATAAAAAGGCATTCTTTCATGAATGCCTTTTTACATTTGTAGCCAAGATGTTAAACAAATTATTATGAATGTATCCATATTTATTCCCTGTTTTATAGATCAATTATATCCTCAAGTGGGGTTAAATATGGTTAAGGTTCTAGAGAAAGTTGGTTGCACTGTAAGTTATAATGCAAACCAAACTTGTTGTGGTCAACCAGCTTTTAATGCAGGCTTTCAAGGAGAAGCCAAAGATGTTTGTGATAAGTTTTTGAAAGATTTTGCAGGTGCTGATTATATTGTTGCACCTAGTGCCAGCTGTGTTGGCTTTGTAAGAAATTATTATCAGAAAATTTTTGAAAACTCTACTCAAAAAGAAATAGCCAATCAGGTTTCATCAAAAATATTCGAGTTCAGTGAGTTTTTAGTTGATGTATTGAAAATTGAAGATGTTGGTGCAAGTTTTAATGCAAAAATTACTTACCACGATAGTTGTGCTGCTTTAAGAGAATGCAAAATAAAAGATGCCCCAAGAAAGCTTTTAAACAATGTAAAAGGGCTTGAGTTAATTGAAATGGAAGATGTTGAAACTTGTTGTGGATTTGGTGGAACTTTTGCAGTAAAGTTTGAACCTATTAGTATAGCAATGGCAGATCAAAAAATTACACACGCCACTACAACAAATGCAGAATATGTTGTTAGTACAGATATGAGTTGTTTATTGCATATCGATGGTTGTGCTAAACATAAAAAAAGTAATTTAAAAGTATTGCATCTTGCAGATATATTAGTTATGGGTGTTGAATAATTGATGAAATTAATAAATAGTAAATATGAATTATTGGCTAATTAAATCTGAACCTTTTAAATACAGTTGGGATCAGTTTGTAAAAGAAGGACAAACATTTTGGGATGGTGTAAGAAATTATGCTGCAAGAAATAATTTAAGGGCTATGAAAAAAGGTGATTTATTACTTTGGTATCATAGCAACGAAGGATTAGAAATTGTTGGTATTGCAAAAGTGATAAAAGAAGCCTACCAAGATCCAACTACAGATAATGAAGCTTGGGTAGTAGTGGATGTAAAACCTCATAAAAAACTAAAAAAGTATGTGCCTCTTAGCGATATAAAAGCAAACGAAAGTTTGCAAAATATGGACCTTGTAAGATTAGGAAGGCTCTCTGTTCAAACAGTTAAAGAAGATGAATGGAAGATTATTATGCAAATGGCTGGTGAGAAATAAATTATTCGTTATTTCTTATTTCTTTAAATGTTTTAACTAAATAATTTATTAAAACTCCAGTTAGCATTCCTATTACAAAGATTGATAGAAACTGAACGGCTCTAATATTTTCATTTCCTTTTATTCGATAAAAATTAGTGATAGCAATAATTAATAAAATAAATAAGAATACTGGTTTTCTATTCGTCATTTTTACTTTTTTAGATGATATTTTTTTGTTTGACTTACCAATATTAATTAATCCAAAATAAAATAAACAAAAAAAATCCGTTTCAAATTAATGAAACGGATTTTTATATTTTGTTGCTAAATACTATTTAGCATCATCTGCATTTTCATTGCCTTCTAACTTTGCACGAATATCAGCTAATGAGCCTAAATCGCCTAAAGTTGCTTTTTCAACTTTAGCTTGAATATTTTTCACTGCTTTTTTCGTTTTTTCGTTTTCAGCTACTGCTTCTTTTTTAGCAGTTTCTTTTTCATCCGCTTGAACTTTTTCCCAAATTCTTGTATGACTTAATAGAATTCTTTTCTCGTTTCTATCAAATTCAATAACAACAAACTGAGAAGTTTCTTCTGCATTTACTTGTTTGCCATCTTCTTTAAATAAATGACGAGCAGGTGCATATCCTTCTAAACCATAAGCTAATTGTACTAAAGCTCCTCTATCATCTTTCTTAGTAACAGTACCTTCATGAGTTGTTCCAATTCCGAAAGTTTCTTCTAAGCTATTCCAAGGATCTTCTTCTAATTGTTTATGACCTAATTGAAGTTTACGATTTTCTTTATCAATTGACATGATAATGGTATCGATAGTTTCTCCAACTTTAGTAAACTCACCTGGGTGATTTAAACGTTTCATCCAACTTAAATCACTAATATGAATCATACCACCAATGCCAGATTCCATTTCAATAAACACACCATAAGGAGTAATGTTTTTAACAACACCTTGATGTTTGCTTCCTGCTGGGAATTTGTTTTCGATAGTTCCCCAAGGATCTTCTGTCATTTGTTTGATAGATAAACTCATTTTACGAGCTTCTTTATCAAGAGTTACAATCTTAGCTTCATGCTCAGCCCCTATTTTAAAGAACTCTTTTGCATTAATTGGAGTGTTAGCCCAAGTAATTTCACTTACGTGTACTAAACCTTCAACACCTGGTTGAATTTCTAAGAAAGAACCGTAATCTTCAATATTTACAACTTTTCCTTTTACAATGGCACCTTCAACTAAAGTTTCTGGTAACACATCCCAAGGGTGTGGAGTTAATTGTTTTAAACCAAGGCTGATACGTTTTTTATCATCATCAAAATCTAAAACAACTACTTGTAATTTTTGATCCATTTTCAATACTTCTGCTGGGTGAGAAATTCTTCCCCAAGAAATATCTGTAATGTATAATAAACCATCTAATCCACCTAAATCCATAAAGGCACCAAAGTCTGTAATATTTTTAACAACACCTTCTAATACTTGGCCTTTCTCTAATTTACCCATGATTTCTGCACGTTGTGCTTCGATATCACTTTCAATTAAAGCTTTATGACTTACTACTGCATTTTTAATTTGTTCGTTAACTTTAACTACTTTAAACTCCATGGTTTTACCAACAAATTGATCATAATCAGTTACTGGTTTCACATCAATTTGAGAGCCTGGTAAGAAAGTTTCCATTCCAAACACATCAACAATAAGCCCACCTTTAGTTTTATTAGTTACTATACCTGTAACCACTTCGCCTGTTTTATGTAACTCAATTATACGTTCCCAGGCACGTTGTAAACGAGCTTGACGACGACTTAAATGTAAATTACCCTGACGATCTTCTTTTTCTACAACCAATACTTCAACAACATCACCAATTGAAACTGATGTTAAATCTCTAAATTCATTTAAAGAAAT
>JAYVBS010000145.1:0-3238 GCA_043750315.1 Chitinophagaceae bacterium | reverse complement strand
ACAGAAAAGAAAAAAATAAATTAAGAGCCATTAAAGATGATGTTGAAGGATTTGGTGCCAAAGTTAAAAATGTAATTAGCATTATAAAAGGAGATGATCGAAATCAAGAAAATGTAAATTAAAATATATTAGCCTCTTATTTAGAGGCTTTTTTTATATGATTAATTGCATTGTATTAGATTTGCCTTGAAAAAGAAATTTATGACGGAAGAAATTAAATCGATATTAGAAGATGCTCAAGACTATATGCTTAAAGCTATTGCTCATTTAGAAACTGAACTTACAAAAATTCGAGCAGGAAAAGCTAGTCCAAATATGTTAGATGGGCTAACAGTTGATTATTATGGAACACCCACACTAATTAATCAAATAGCTAATGTTTCAGCACTAGATTCAAGAACAATTAGCATACAGCCATGGGAAAAAAATATGTTAGCACCTATAGAAAAATCTATTCTAATGGCAAATATTGGTATTACTCCACAAAATGATGGAGTGCAAATTCGATTATTTCTGCCTCCCTTAACTGAAGAAAGAAGAGTTGAATTGGTAAAGAAAAGTTCTTCTGAAAGTGAAAATAGTAAAGTAGCAATTAGAAATATTCGAAGAGATGCTATTGAAAAAGTGAAAAAAATACAGAAAGAAGGATTAAGTGAAGATGCAACAAAAGATGCTGAAACTTCTATTCAAGAATATACAGACAAGTTCATAGCATTAATTGATAAGCATTTAGTTGCAAAAGAAAAAGAAATCATGACCATTTAAACTTTGTATATTCTTTAGAGAAATCATAAAAAAATCATGGAAAAAACGCATTTGTTAATTTTAGGCAGTGGGCCTGCAGGATATACTGCTGCCATTTATGCATCAAGAGCAGGAATTCAACCAATATTATATCAAGGAATTCAACCTGGTGGTCAGTTAACCATTACAACAGAAGTTGAAAATTATCCAGGATATCCCAATGGTGTTCAAGGGCCTGAAATGATGATTGATTTTGAAAAACAAGCAGCACGTATGGGTGCTGATATAAGATATGGATTAGCAACTAAAGTTGATTTTAGTAAACAACCTTATAAAGTTTGGATAGATGAAGAAACTGAAATTGAAACCGATGCTGTAATTATTTGTACAGGTGCATCTGCAAAATGGTTAGGTATAGAAAGCGAAAAAAGATTAAATGGATTTGGTGTAAGTGCATGTGCAGTTTGTGATGGTTTTTTTTTTAAAGGAAAAGAAGTTGCAATAGTTGGTGCAGGCGATACAGCTGCAGAGGAAGCTTTGTATTTAGCAAAACTTTGTACAACGGTTCATATGATTGTAAGAAGAGATAAAATGCGAGCCAGTAAAGTAATGCAAGATAGAGTGTTAAAAACAGCAAACATTAAAATGTATTGGAATTCTGAAACTGATGAAATTTTAGGTGAACATAAAACAAGTGGTGTTAGAATTTTAAATAATATCACTCAAGAAAAAATTGAAATTCCCATAAGTGGTTTTTTTGTAGCAATTGGTCATGAACCTAATAGTGTAATTTTTAAAGAATTTTTGCAATTAGATGATGCAGGTTATATCTTAACAAAACCTGGTACAACAAAAACAAATATTGAAGGTGTTTTTGCAGCTGGTGATGTTCAAGATAAAATTTATCGTCAAGCTGTAACAGCTGCAGGTACAGGTTGTATGGCTGCTTTAGATGCAGAAAGATATTTGAGTGAGAAAGGAATTTAGTCAATAGTCGATAGTAATTAGTAATTGGTAAAAAATATTAATTCTTCAATCAACAATATTCAAATCATAAATAGTCAAAATGTATCCTAATTTATATTATTTTTTTAAAGATGTTTTTGGTGTTGAATGGGCTTTTTTAAAGCTATTTAATTCATTTGGATTATTTGTTGCTATTGCTTTTATAGTAGCATCTTGGATAATGGGATTAGAGTTGAAACGAAAACAACAATTAAATTTATTTGTTCATACAGATAAAAAAATAATCACAGGAAAACCAGCAAGTATTTCAGAACTAGTTATCAATTTTATTTTAGGATTTATATTTGGTTTTAAAATAATTGGAGCACTTGTATTACCACATGCATTAGATAATCCACAGGCTTTTTTGCTATCTGGTGATGGACATATGTTTTTAGGAATATTATTAGGCGTAATGACAGCTGGTTTCAAATATTATGAATTAAATAAATTAAAACTAACTAAGCCCGAAGAAAGAGTTGTAAGAATTTGGCCACAAGATAGAGTAGGAGATATTATTTTGTTAGCAGCAGTTTTTGGCTTTTTAGGTGCAAAGATTTTTCATAATCTTGAAAACTGGAATGATTTTATTAAAGATCCAATTGGATCTTTAATTTCTTTTAGTGGATTAACTTTTTATGGTGGATTAATTTGTGCAACAATTGCTATTGCAGTGTATGCTAAAAAACACAAAATTCCATTTTTACATTTGGCAGATGCAACAGCACCTGCATTAATGCTTGCTTATGCAATTGGTAGAATTGGATGCCAGGTTTCAGGTGATGGGGATTGGGGAATTATAAATTCTGCTTTTGTTACTGATGCAACTGGGCATGTAATTTCTGCAACTACTGAACAGTTTAATGCAGCACTTCAACAACACCATGGATTTTATATCAATATTTTTGGAAGTTTAGAACAAGTGCAATATTTAAATGTTCAACCAGTTTCTTGGTTACCAAACTGGCTTTTTGGTTATACTTATCCTCATAATGTAATTAGTGAAGGTATAGCTTTAGCAAATTGTTCTGGTGAATATTGTAATGGATTACCATTAGCTGTTTTTCCTACACCCTTTTACGAAACTGTAATTTCAACAGTATTCTTTTTTGTATTACATAGTTTAAGAAAAAACTTTAAATGTGCTGGAGCTATCTTTGGAATTTATTTGATGATGAATGGCTTTGAACGATTTTGGATTGAAAAAATTAGAGTAAATACAGTTTATACAATTGGTAATTTTCATCCAACTCAAGCAGAAATTATTTCAACATTTTTGTTTATTGCAGGTTTAATGCTTTTCATCTATTCTAAAAGAAAAACAGTGAAAGCTTATTAATTTAATTGAACATTTATTTTAATTAAAAATTATTTGTAATTTTAATATTCATTCTTCTCAATACTTCTCTCAGGTTTTCAGTAAAGTAGAAATTAGCAATTGGGAGAAGCATGTTTGGAATATAAAAATTACACCTGAAACTTTGGTTCT
>JAYVBS010000144.1:0-16590 GCA_043750315.1 Chitinophagaceae bacterium | reverse complement strand
TGGGGCCTGGTGATCGGATTCGCGATTTCCTGGCTGCTGGAGCGCAGGGACTTCAAGGATTAGGACTGCGCGGTTCTCCTGCGGCCGACGAGATAGCGCACGCCCTCGCCGTCGAGCGCGGATTCGCCCGCTTGCGCTGCCGCAAAAGAGCGGAGTAGCATGGCACGGCCCGGGTAGGGCATTAACCAAGGAGGACCACCATGCACAAGGCAACACTCGTGATCGTCGCGATCGGTGCCGCTGTCGCTTGCGGCACCGCGCAGGCCCAGCAGCAAAGCTGTTTCCCGTCGAAGTTCGGACCCAACGACCAGATCGGCAATGCCAACTACGTAACGCCCGAGAAGACGCTGCAAGGGGTCAAGACCATCACGCGCGGCAAGGCATACGCGCTTGGCATCGAGACCAACAAGGACACGCCGGCGTTTCCGCCGCGCACGTTCTCGATCTCGATTGTCCAACCGGGCCAGCAAGGGGGCGCCTCGCTCGGACCGACCAAGACCACCTATAACGACGACATCATCATGGGCTGGGTGGGGATCGGCTCGCAGCTCGACGGGCTGGGACATATCGGCATCGATGATTATTATGTTACGCAAAAAATATTCATATTAATATTATAAATAAATGTATTTTCAAAATTTATTAATGCTCTGCTTGCTCTTTATTGTAAGCTTTGATTATGGCTTTCACCAATTTATGTCTAACAACATCTTCTTCAGTAAGTTCAACATGGCAAATTCCGTCTATCCCTTGTAAAATTTTAGAGGCTTTAAATAAACCACTTTGCATATTTCTTGGTAAATCAATTTGAGTTGGATCTCCTGTTATAATAGCTTTTGCATTTGGCCCAATGCGAGTTAAAAACATTTTCAATTGCAAATCATTTGTGTTTTGAGCTTCATCTAATATAATAAATGCATTATCTAAAGTTCTACCACGCATATAAGCTAAAGGTGCAATTTCTATGGTTCTTGTTGTCATGTAATATCCTAATTTGTCTGCAGGAATCATATCATCTAAAGCATCATATAAAGGGCGTAAATATGGATCAATTTTTTCTTTTAAATCCCCAGGTAAAAATCCTAAATTTTCACCAGCTTCAACTGCTGGTCTGGTTAAAATAATTTTCTTTACAATTTTATTTTTTAATGCTCTAACTGCTAAAGCAACAGCAGTATAGGTTTTACCTGTACCAGCTGGACCAACTGCAAAAACAATATCATTTTTATCTGCAGCTGCCACCATCTTTTTTTGATTAATAGTTCTTGCTCTAACCGTTTTTCCATTGGGGCCAAATACTAAAATATCGTTGGGATTTTTTTCAACAAAATTATCAATAGCCTCAGCATCATCACCACCAAGAATTTGTTCAAAATAATTTCCGCCTAAATCACCATTTCGTTCTAGATATTGAATTATTTGTTCAATTTTTTCCTTAGCAACTTCAATTTGCTCTGGAGCACCACTCATTTTTATTTGAGTACCACGAGATAAAATTTTTAGAAGTGGAAATTTTTTCTTTAATAAATCTAACTTCCCATTGTTAACACCAAAGAATGCTGTTGGGTTGATGGTTTCTAGGTTGATGATTGTGTCTGTCAAGGTATTTGATTTTGTTTTGGCTAACTTAATAACTTTAAAACACATTTCCTTATTATGGCATAAGATTTATTTTTAATAACTATTTATTAACAATATATTATTTGCCATGTAAAAGCTTAATTCACCAATTAAATAAAAAATAATTTTTGGTCATTTATCAATTCTTAATTTTGTAGTATGAAGAAAATATTTTTTTATAGCTGTTTTTTTACAGCCATTCAAACATTTGCTCAAGAAAAAACAATCTGGAATCTAGAACAGTGTATTAGCTATGCTATTAAAAACAATGTTTCTGTTAAGCAAGCAGATGTACAAGCAAGGTTAGCTAGCATAGAATTGGAAAGAGCAAAATATCTAACTCAACCTAATATTAATTTCTCAACAAATATTGGTGGGCAATTTGGTCGTTCTGTTGACCCAACAACCAATCAGTTTGTATCAAGTCAATTAATCAATAACAGTTATAATGTAAATGCTGGTATTCAATTATACAATTGGGGCAGTTTAAAATTAAATAAAGAAATTGCATCATTTAATGCAAAAGCTTCTTTAATAGATGTTGAAAGGGTTGCAAACGATATTTCATTAAATATTGCTACCTTTTATTTGCAAGTACTATCTGCAAAACAACAATTAAAAATTACAGAGATACAAATTGAACAAACACAATCTCAATTAAAATTTACAAGATTAAGAGTGAATGCAGGTTCATTACCTGAACTTAATGCTGCTGAGATGGAGGCACAATTAGCACGTGACAGTTCTAGTTACATTAGTGCAAAAACGAATCATGAATTAGCAATCATTCAATTAAAAGCTGCCATTAATTTAGATATGTCTAGTGATTTTGAAGTGGCAACACCGCCTGTAGAAACCATTCCTCTTGAACCATTAATGTCTTTAGAACCTGAAAGTTTATACAAATTAGCTTTAACAACACAACCTATTCAAAAAGCAAATGAATTAAGGTTAAAATCTTCATATCAATCAATTCAATTTTCTAAAACTGCATTTTATCCAACAATTTCTGCATATGCAGGTTTAAACACCAGATTTGCTAATACTAATATCAGAAATGATGGTTTTAGTTATATAGGAGATGTTATTACACCTGCTTATACTTTAAATGGTACAACTAAAAACTTTGTTTTTCAACCAGATTTTGATTATAATACTGGCAAAAGAGGTTTTTTTGAAATGTGGAATGGCTGGGGTAACCAATTAGACCAGAATTTTAGTCAGAATATTGGCATACAAATTCAAGTGCCAATTTTAAATAATGGAAATTCAAGATTAGGTTTTGAAAGAGCAAAACTTAATTACAAAAACTCAGAGTTTACAAACGAACAATCTAACATCACCTTAAAACAAAATATTTATCAAGCTTTTCAAAATGCTAGTGCTGCCTTACAAAGATTTAATATTTCTAAAAGAAGTGTAGAGCTTGCAGCTATTGCCTATGATTTTTCTATGAAAAGATTTGAAGCTGGTTTGGGAACAACTTTAGATTTATTAACTAATCAGAACAATTATAACAGAGCCAAGTTAGATCAGTTAAACAATCAATTTGAATATATTTTTAGAATGAAGTTGTTGGAATTTTATAAAGGACAAGGAATAAAACTTTAATTAGTTTGATAGTATTGACCAGTAATTAATTTAAATACTCTTCCTTCTTGAAATTGCTTAAAATGATTTGCTTCTGCTAAATTAGCATCAACCCAAGTTTTATATTGTATAGGATCTATTGCTATTCCAAATAACCATTGATTGTAAGCATCAAACATTCCTTCCTGAATTAAAAATCTTTGTTGGTCGAATAAACGAAATGGATATTTTTCGTTGTTTTTATTGTGATACCAATTTAAAATAAATTTTGTTCTAATTGCAGATAAACGATATGCTGTTAAACTTTCTGTTGAAGAACCCAAAAGATTTAATACATTTTTTTCAAAATCATTATTGCTTGTTATTCCTAAATATAATATTTTTTTGTATGCATCTAAAACAACAGATTTTACTTCTGCAGTACGAACAGTATAACTTTCAAGATTCACAAAAATTTCTCCATAGATAACTGTCCAAAAATAATTTCCTGTTGCACTATAATAAGTAGCTGCATTATAATAATTGTTGGGATAATTGGGGTCTACTTCAATTCCTTTTTTCCAATTTTTTACTGCTTCTGGCAACTTTTTATCCATAACATATAAATCTGCTAAATCACTATACAAGACTCCAGAATTGGGGAATTTAACCAACCCAGATTTATACATTTTTTCACACTCTTTAAAACTCCCTTGAGCTTTATAATTCAACCCTAAAATTTGATAATCTTTTTCTTCAACAGAAAGTTCGTCAATAAAACTCTTAGAAATTTCAATGCTTTTAGAATACTCTCTCTTTAAAAAAAATAAGTAGGCCAAATCTTTTTGAGCAGCAATATTATTAGGTTCATTATTCAACAACTTATTAAAAACAAGTGTTGCATTTTCATAATCACCTTCTATCATTAAATTTTTTGCAGTCTTATGTAAATCAGACATAGGTTGAGCTACAGCAAATCCAACAAAAAATAAAAACAGCAAAGTCAAAAAAGATTTCATACCGAATTAGTAAATTAAATGAGTTAATAAACCATCTCTTAATTTTGGTTCAAACCAAGTACTTTTTGGTGGCATTACATTTCCAGTATCTGCAATATCAAACAATTGATTTATTGTTACAGGATATAAGCTAAAAGCAGCAACCATTTCACCACTGTTTACTCTTTTTTCTAATTCTCCAAAACCTCTAATTCCACCAATAAAATCAACTCTTTTATCAGTTCTTTGATCAATGATATTTAGAATTGGAGTGAATATATTGTTTTGCAAAATAGATATATCTAAAACTCCAATTGGGTCATTAGTATATGTGTTTTCTTTAGCTACTAATTTATACCATTTTTTATCGATGAATAAACCTATTTCATGTAACTCTGTTGGTTTAAACGCTTTATCACCAACTAAACTAATATCAAACTTTTCATTAAGTTTTGTAAAGAATTCTTCAACACTTAATCCATTTAAATCTGTTACTACTCTATTATAATCTAGTATAGCTAATTGATTTGAAGGAAAAAGTGTTGTTAAAAAATAATTACTTTCTTCTGTAGCTTTATCTTCAAACGATGCTCTAACTTTTGCAGCAGATGCAGCTCTATGATGCCCATCAGCAATATAAGTACAAGGTATTCTTTCTTCAAAAATTGTTTTAATATTTTCAATCACTGCATCTTCGTTAATAACCCAAATAGTGTGTTGAATATTATCATCTGCAGTAAAATTATACACTGGGTTTTTATTGGTTTTCCATTTCTCAATCAAATCATCCATTTCAGTAACATTTCTATATGCTAAAAAAACATTTCCAGTTTGTGCTCCTGTGGTTTTAATGTGATTAATTCTATCTAATTCTTTTTCGGGTCTGGTGAACTCATGTTTTTTAATGATATCATTTTCATAATCATCAACACTACTTACACATACCAAGCCTGTTTGACTTCTATCATTCATAATAAGTTGATAGATATAAAAACATTCTTTATTATCTTGAAACAAAATATTTCTACTAATAAAAGCATCTAGGTTTTCTTTTGCTTTTTCGTAAACTGATACAGAATGAATATCAATATCATCTGGTAAACTCACTTCGCTTTTAGTAATATGTAAAAATGAATGAGGATTTCCTTGCACTTCAACTTTTGCTTCTGCACTATTTAAAACATCATAAGGTCTGCTTGCTACTTGTTTTGCAAATTGAACTTCGGGTCTTAGGGCTTTAAATGGTCTTACTTTACTCATAAATAATTTCTATATTTTTATCCTTTTTTATTTGAAAATTCTTTAGCCAAACTACAAAATGCTTCTATACTTTCTAAAGGCAAAGCATTATACATGCTTACTCTAATACCACCAACTGTTCTATATCCTTTAACCCCAATCATTCCATTTGTTTTACAATCCTCCAAAAATTCATTCTGCAATTTTTCATCTTCAATAAAAAAAACTGCATTCATTCTGCTCCTATCTTCTTTTACAATTGAACTATTAAAAATCGGTAAAGAATCTATAGTTTGATAGAGTAATTCAACTTTTTTATTACTTCTTTTCTCCATTTCTTTTAAACCACCTTCTTTTTTTATCCACCTTAAAGTTAATAAAGAAACATAGATTGCAAAAACTGGTGGAGTGTTTAAAACAGAATTGGCTATTATTTGGTTTCTATAATCTAAAATTGTTGAAATTGGTTTTTCAAGTTCAGCTAAAATATCTTTTTTTATTACAACTAAATTTACTCCTGCAGCACCCATATTTTTCTGAGCTCCAGCATAAATTAAACTAAACTGGTTAAAATTAATTTCTCTGCTGAAAATATCACTACTCATATCAGCAACCAAAGGCAAAGAAGTTTTTGGAAATTGATGCCATTGAGTTCCTTCAACAGTATTATTTGTTGTTATATGTAAATATTTTGAATTTGATGGAATTTCAAAATTTTTATTGATGTAAGTATAATTTTTATCTTTTGAACTTGCAGCAACATGAACATTACCAAATAATGATGCCTCTTTTAAAGCTTTATTTCCCCAAATTCCACCATCACAATAACTTGCAGTATCATGTTGATTTAACAAGTTTAATGGAACTTGCATAAACTGTGTTGTTGCACCACCATGAAGAAACAACACCTCGTAACCATCTTCAAGTTGCATCAACTCTTTAACCAAAGCTTTGGCTTCTTCTAAAACAACTAAAAACCAATTGCTTCTATGTCCAATTTCAAGAATGGATAAACCAATATCATTAAAATTTATAATTGCTTGAGAAGCTTGTTCAAGAACTTCTTGAGGTAAGATAGATGGACCTGAATTAAAATTATGCTTCTTCATTATACCAAATCAACTTTGCAAATTAAGTGATTTATAAATTAATGATTGTTAAAGCAAGTATAAATGCATAATAGAAAGAAAATTAAATATTATCTTCTAAGCCAACAACACCTCCACTTACAGCAAATTTCATTGCCTCTGAAGCTGATAAACGATTTAATGGCCGAACTTTTTCTTTAGGTACTATATAAGTAATACCACTAATGGCATAAGAAAGTGGAATATAAACTACTACATAATCTTTCATATCAAAATTCGCAGCATCATTTAAAGTAATAAAACCAATTCTCCAAACATCAGGGCTATCAATATTTACTAAAACGGGTTTATCAAATTTCTTTTTATCACCAGCAAATGCTTCAAAAAAATCTTTAACAGAAGAGTAGATAAATTTAATACCAGGTGTTTTTTCTAAAACTTTATCAAAAATTTCAACCAATCTTCCAACCATAAATAAAGAAGAAAGCCAGCCAACTATCAAAACAACACTGATCACTATAACAAAGCCAAGTCCAGGAATTTTGTCAATATTTCCTTCTGCATTCATTTTAATCCATTCAGGAAAAATAGAGTGCATTAAAGATGGTAAAATATCATCAATCCAAGTAAATAAGCCAAAAATTACCCAAACAGTAATACCAATTGGGGCAAGTACAATGAGCCCTTGTAAGAAAAATTGCAATAATCTTTTACCCAGAACTTTAAAATCAAGTTTCATAATTCAAAAATAGACTAAAAGATATTTGTTCTTATTAAGTTTTTTCTAAAAAAAGTCAAAAATATACCATTCATCAAAATTTAATATTGGAAACTTTGTTTACGTTTAAAGTTTCCTTAGTTTCGCGTTTTATGTTAGAAGTTCAAAATAGAATAGTACAAAAAGCCGACGATCAATTCAGAAAATTTGGTATTAGAGCTGTAACGATGGATGATATTGCTTTACAAGCAGGTATTAGCAAAAAAACTATTTATCAATATTTTACAGACAAAAACGAATTGGTGAATGATGTAATGATGGCAACCTTCAAGAATAATCATCAAAAATGCAAATTATGTTGCAATCAATCATCAAACTCTATTGAAGAAATTTTTATGTTGATGAGAACTATTGGTGAAGATTTTAGAAACTTGAATCCAATTATTTTATTCGACCTCAAAAAATTTCACAACAAAACTTTTCAAAATTTTCAAAAACATTTAGATGAAGACATTACACAAATGGTGTTACAAAATTTAGAAAGAGGAATTGCTGAGGGCTTTTTTAGAAATGATTTAAATTTAGAAATTACAGCACGATTTAGAATGGCTTCTATTTGGATTTTATTTGATCAAGAAACTTTTCCTTATCCCAAATTCGAATTAAGTCAAGTGTTTAAAGAAGTTCTAGTGCTTTTTCTTTACGGACTTGTAACACCAAAAGGTTACAAGATGATAGAAAAATATCAAACAATAAATATTAAAAAATAAAACAATGTTTCGATTGAAATTTTCAAAATTATGTTTAGGATTGTTGATACTTAGTGTAAGCGATGTCTCAGCACAAACTCAACATAAATTCTCTTTACAACAAGCAGTTGATTATGCTACTAAAAATAATGTACAAGTAAAAAATGCATTATTAAATGTTCAAATGCAACATCAAACTAATAAAATTGTTACTGCTGCAGCTTTTCCAACTATTGATGCAAATGTTGGTACAACTTATTATATAGACATTCCAGTTTCATTGATTCCTGGAGAAATATTTGGCCAACCTAAAGGCACTTATTTACCAGTGCAGTTTGGAACAAAATATAATACAACTGCTAGTATTCAATTAAAACAATTATTATTTGATGGACAGGTTTTTGTTGGTTTACAAGCTAGAGATGAATCCATGCAATATCAGAAAAAAGCAGTTGAGGTAACTGAAGAAAACATTAAAGCCAATGTTCAAAAAATATATTATCAACTAGTAGTTGCCAAAAAACAAATTGAATTGTTAGATGCTAATATTAGCAGATTAAAAAAATTGCAACATGATGTTAATGAAATTTATAAAAATGGATTTGCCGAAAAATTAGATGTAGATAAATTAGAAGTTTCTTTAAACAATTTACAAACAGAAAAACAAAAAGTTTTAAATTCCATAAACATGGGCTATGTAGGTTTAAAAACTTTAATGGGGATGCCTATTGCAGATGAATTAATACTAACCGATAAAATTTCAGAAACTGAAATAAAAAAAGATATTTTAATTGATAGTGTAAACTACTCTGATAGAAAAGAATATCAATATTTACAACTTGCAAAAAGCTTAAACAAACTCAATGTAAAAAGATACCAATTAAGTTATTTACCTACTATTTCATTCAATGCTAATTATAGTAAACAAGCATTAAGAAACAAATATACTTTTTTCGAAAAAGGAGATTGGTTCACTTCGTCTTATGTGGGCTTAAACATAAACATGCCCATATTTAGTGGCTTCAGTAAAGATTCAAGACTTAATATAGCAAGATTGGATTTACAACAAGTCAACAACAATATTGATAATCTAGAAATTACAATAAGTGCAGAAGTTGAACAAGCAAAACTCAAATTCATTTCTTCTTTAGAAACTATAGATATACAAAAACGGAACATGCTATTAGCAGAAAAAGTTTACGAACAAACCAAAAAGAAATATGAAGCAGGTACTGGTTCTAACACAGAAATTACTACTGCAGAAACCGAATTAAAAGCATCACAAACAAACTATATAGCTGCTTTATACGATGCCATCATTGCTAAAGTAGATTACTTAAAAGCAGTTGGTAAACTTTAAATCTTATACAATTAATAAGCAAAAAATAAAATGAAAAAAATACAAATCTCAATTTTAAGCATATTCACAATCCTATTAGTGGCTTGTGGTTCTTCATCAAACAATGATTTAGCAGCTAAAAAAAATGAAGTAGAAAAATTAAAGAAAGAAGTTATCACAACCACTGAAAAAATAAAAACTCTTGAACAAGAAATTGCTAAACTAGATCCAAATGCAATTGCAGTTTCTAACGAAAATGCAAAATTAATTGGAACTTCAATTATTACTAATGCAGATTTTGCACACTATATAGATATTCAAGGTAAAGTTGATGCTGAAAATATTTCATATGTATCACCAAGATATGGTGGCGGACAGGTTAAAGCAATTTTTGTAAAAAAAGGCGACTATGTAAAAAAAGGTCAACTTATTTTAAAGTTAGATGATGCCGTTGCTCGACAATCACTAATTGCTGCTAAACAAAGTTTAGAAACAATAAAAACACAAGTTGCATTAGCAAAAGATTTATACAATCGCCAAAATAATTTATGGAAACAAGGCATTGGTACAGAAGTACAATTAATTAGTGCAAAAGCACAAGCAGAAACTATTGAAAAACAATTATTAACAGGAGAGGCAAATTATAAAACTGCTCAAGAACAAGCTTCTGCATTAAATGTAATGAGTGATGTTGATGGCGTTGTTGATGAATTAAATGTTAGACCAGGAGAATTTTTTACTGGCTTTTTAGGCAATATGCCTCAAGTGAAAATTGTAAATACTAAAACTTTAAAAGTTGTTACAGAAGTGCCAGAAAATTATATTGCTAGGGTTCTTTTAGGTACCCCAGTTGAATTATTTTTAACTGACATTAATAAAACTTACAATAGCAAAATATCATTTGCAGGTAAAACCATCAATCCTAATAATAGAAGTTTTATTGCTGAAGCAAAAATTCCTTTTGATGGTTTAACAAGACCAAATCAAAATGTACAACTAAAAATTCAAGATTATATTTCAAAAAATGCAATAGCAATTCCTGTGAATACAATTCAAACAGATGACAAAGGAAAGTATGTGTATGTAGCTATAAAAGAAGGCAACAATTTAGTAGCAAGAAAAAAACAAGTTACTGTTGGTGAATTAAGTGGCAATTTAATAGAAGTGAAAGCAGGCCTGGTTTCTGGAGATCAATTAATCACAGAGGGTTTTCAAACAGTGTATGATGGACAATCTTTAAGAACTAAATAATTTTTGATTCAATCATAAATTAAATCATTGAGCATTCATAAAATAATACGATGAAAATAATCGAAAGTATAAAAGCAAAAATAAAAGAATACAAGCCCACATCATGGGCTGTTGATAATAGAACTGCAGTATATATTATTACTATTTTAATTTCTTTATATGGCATTACCAAGTTTAATACAATGCCCAAAGAGCAATTTCCAGACATTGTAGTTCCTACAATTTTTGTACAAACTGTTTATGTTGGCAATTCTGCAAAAGACATTGAAAACCTTGTTACCAGACCAATTGAAAAACAAATTAAAGGTATTACTGGTGCAAAAATTAATAAAGTTCAATCTACTTCAGCACAAGATTTTAGCAGCATTGTAGTAGAATTTGATACAGATATTAAAACTGATTTAGCCAAACAAAAAGTAAAAGATGCAGTTGATAAAGCCAGAACAGATTTACCAACAGATTTAACACAACAGCCCAATGTAGTAGAATTTGCATTTAGTGAAATGCCAATTATGTATGTGAACCTTAGTGGAGATTATGATGGTATGACATTAAAACGCTATGCAAAAAAAATGCAAGACCGTTTTGAAGAGTTAGGAGAAATTAATAGAGCTGATATTGTTGGGGCTCCAGAAAGAGAAATTCAAATTAATGTTGACCCTTTTAAAATGCAAGCTGCAAAACTCAGTTTTACTGATATCAGTAATGCAATTAATTATGAAAATAGAAATGTAAGTGGAGGTTTAATTGAAGTTGGTAATACCCAAAGAACAATTCGAGTTAAGGGTCAGTTTACAGATGCACTCTCGATGCAAAACATTATTGTAAAAAACCTTACTGGTGGTGCTGTGTTTTTAAAAGATATTGCTGAAATAAAAGATACGGTTAAACAAACAGAAAGCTATGCTCGTTTAGATGGAAAAAATGTAGTAACCTTAAATATTGTAAAACGTGCTGGTGAAAATTTAATTGAAGGGGCTACAAAAATTAAAGCAATTGTTGAGGAAATGCAACTATCAAGTCAACTTCCTCCAAAAGATAAATTAACAATTGTTTTTACAGGAGATCAAAGTAAACAGACTGCTACTTCATTTAAAGATTTGGTGAATACTATTATCATTGGTTTTATTTTAGTGCTGTTGGTGTTGATGTTTTTTATGGGTGTTACAAATGCATTTTTTGTGGCATTAAGTGTTCCTTTAAGTGTGTTTGTGGCATTCTTATTCTTGCCTTTGGCAGATGGTATTGTAGGCACCACTGTTACTTTAAACTTTATTGTATTATTTGCTTTACTATTTGGTTTAGGAATTATTGTTGATGATGCTATTGTAGTTATAGAAAATACGCATAGAATTTATAACAATGGCAAAGTAAAAATTACTCGAGCTGCTAAAGAAGCAGCAGGTGAAATTTTTATACCCGTTTTAGCAGGTACATTAACCACTCTTGCTCCTTTCTTTCCTTTGTTATTATGGAAAGGGTTAATAGGTAAGTTTATGATTTACTTGCCCACCATGCTTATACTAACATTAGCTGCTTCATTAATTGTTGCCTTTATTATTAACCCTGTGTTTGCTGTTGATTTTATGAAGCCAGAAGGTAAAGAATTTGAAAAATCAAAAAAAGAAATTTTTCGAAAATGGTGGTTTTGGTTATTTCTTTTCGTAGGGATTATTTTAGATTTATCAGGATGGCCTGCACTTGGAAACTTTTTAATTCTACTAGACTTATTAGCAATTTTAAATAACTATGTTTTTAGAGACTTGATATTTTCTTTTCAACATAAGTTTTTACCTAAACTAATGAATAAATATGAAACCTTATTAAGATGGGTTTTAGTTGGAACAAGACCAGTTTGGATTTTTGCAAGTTTGTTTGGATTATTCATTTTATCATTTATAGGATTAGTAATTAGAAATAATCCAAAAACTTTTTTCCCAAGTGGAGATCCTAATTTTATTTATGTATATCTTAAAATGCCTATTGGCACTAGAACTGAGGTTACAGATTCAGTAACAAAAATTTTAGAATCAAAAGTTTATAAAGTTTTAGAAAATGAATTGCCAAATAAAAAAGGAATTGTTGAAAGTATAATAACCAATGTTGCCATTAGTGCAAATAATCCAAGAGATAATGATAGAAGTACCCAAAGCAATTTAGGTAGAATACAAGTTAGCTTTTTTGAACATGAAAAAAGAGAGGGCAAAAAAACACAACCTTTTCTTGATTCTATTAGAAAAGAAATGCAAATGGGTATTGCAGGAGCAGAAATAACAGTTGAAAAAGAAGCTGGTGGTCCACCAACTGACCCTCCTGTAAATATTGAAATTGCTGGTGATGATTTTGATGCTATTGCTAAAACATCTATTGATTTATTAAACTATTTAGATACTAATCGAGTTTATGGAATTGAAAAACTAAAAGCAGATATTGATTTAATAAACCCAGAAATTACCATTAATGTAGATAGAGAAAAAGCAATGCGTGAAGGATTATTTACCAGCCAAATTGGTATGGAAATTAGAAATGCAGTTTTTGGTAAAGAAGCCAGTAAGTTAAAGGATGGTGAAGATGAATATAAAATTCAAATTCGTTATAACGACCTACAACGTAATAATATCAGCGATTTAATGAACATGAGAATTACGTTTAGAGATTTTGCAACAATGGCTATTAAACAAGTTCCTTTAAATTCTGTTGCTACTGTTGATTATACAAATACTTCTGGTGGAGTGAAAAGAAAAAATTTAAAACGTACTATCCAAATTCAATCTAACGTTATAGATCCTTCTTTAACAGGTCCAGTAAATAAAGAACTTGCTGAAAAAATTGCTGTCTTTAAATCTCTTACAAAAATACCTGCTGATGTTACTATTAAACAAGGTGGAGAAAGTGAACAGCAAGCTGAAACTATGAGTTTCTTAGCTACTGCATTGATCTCTGCATTGTTAATAATATTCTTAATTCTTGTTTTACAATTTAATGGAATGAGCAAACCATTTATTGTATTAACAGAAATTTTCTTTTCCATTATTGGTGTGTTTTTAGGTTATGCTTTAACAGGAATGACAATGGCATTCATTATGCTTGGTGTGGGAATAGTTGGTTTAGCAGGCATAGTAATTAAAAATGGTATTTTACTTATTGAATTTACAGATGAGTTAAGAAGTAGAGGTGTTAAAACTAGAGAAGCTGCTATACAAGCAGGAAAGATTCGTATTATTCCAGTATTACTTACAGCCCTTGCAACAATGCTTGGTTTATTTCCTTTGGCAGTTGGATTGAATATAGATTTTCATTCATTACTTAGCACTTTAAATCCTCATTTATTTTTTGGTGGCGATAGTGTTGTGTTTTGGGGGCCTTTAAGTTGGACAATCATTTTCGGATTAATATTTTCATTCTTCTTAACACTAATCATGGTGCCAAGCATGTACATTATAAGTGAAAGATTAAGAAGGCCAATGACAAGATTTTTTGGAACTAAGTTTATTGCAATTCTTGGTTTTGCTGGTCCTTTCTTTTTTGTACTTGCTGCAATTATGTTTGGTGTAAGAAAATTACAAGGCAAAAAAGTTTGGCTGGGGGAGCAAGTAATTGTTAATGATAAATTGTAAATTATTATTAGGATGTAATCTAATTCTAATTACTAAATACTTACTACTAAAAAGCTGTTCAATTCAAGAACAGCTTTTTTTATAAATCTCCTAATTGTGGTCGAATTACAATTTCTTCAACACAAGCTTGTGGAGATAATTTTGAGGCTGCATGAACCATTTTTGCAATATCAGCATCTTGCATAATTCTATTTTCATCAACACCACTACCCTTCCAACTATCAGTATAAATTGCTCCTGGAATAATAGCTGTAACCTTTACTCCATGAGGTTTTACTTCTTCTCTCAAATTTTTGCTAAAACCTAATAATGCAAATTTGCTTATGCTATAACTTCCTCCATTTGCATAAGCATCTGTTGAAGCAATGGAACAGATATTGAAAATATGTCCACTTTTATTTGCTATCATTTGTGGCAAAACAATTCTTGTAATATGATAAGCACTATATAAATTAATTGAAATCATTTTTTCTAGAACTCCATCTTCTTCATTACCTATTGAACCAGGTTGAAATGCACCAGCATTATTAATTAAAATATCTGGAGTTCCAAATTCGAGACACCATTTTGCAAATGCAATAGCTTCATTTTTTATACTTACATCAGCAACTCTAAAATGAACTTTTGTTGAGGGTGAATTTTTTTTGATTTCATTTACAGTTTTCTCAAGTGCTGTTAAATTTCTAGCACATAAAAACAAAGTATTTTGTTCATTTGCAAATTGCAAGGCAAATGCTCTGCCTAATCCTTTAGAAGCACCAGTAATAATAATATTCATAGTTTACGAAGTTATTTAATGAAAAGTAAATCTTTTTAATAAAGCATCCTTTATTTTGTAACAACATGAAAACAAATTACTACAAACATTTATTTTTCGATCTTGACCATACCATTTGGGATTTTGAAACCAATGCAAAAGATACTTTGAATGATTTGTTTATTCAATTTCAATTAAAAGAAAAAGGAGTTGATTGTTTCGATACTTTCTTTCAAAAATATAGTCATTACAATCACATGCTTTGGGATAGGTACACAAAAGGTTTTATTAAACAACAAGAATTACGATGGAAAAGAATGTGGTTGACCTTATTAGATTATAAAATTTCTGATGAAGATTTATCTAAAAATATGGCCACTGCATTCACAGATATTTTACCTTTTAAAACAAACTTGTTTCCATATACTGTTGAATTACTAACTTATTTAAAGGACAAAGATTATCAGCTACACCTTATTACTAATGGGTTTGATAGTATTCAATCTAAAAAACTAGAGCAAAGTAAACTACAAGATTTTTTTGGGGAAGTAATTACTTCCGAGGCTAGCAACAGTTTAAAACCTCATAAAGAAATTTTTGAATTTGCATTGCAAAAAACAAAAGCAAACATTAAAGAGAGCATCATGATTGGTGATAATATTGAGGCTGATATTGAAGGTGCTTTAAACGTGAATATGGATACCATTTATGTGAATCACTTAAATACAGATAAATACGAAAGGTCTAAATTCACAGTATTTCACCTAAAGGAAATAGAAAATATTTTGTAAGCTTATATTTTATATATTTTTTTGGCAACAGTTCCAACAGTTAATCCTTGAATAAAAATAGAAAACATTACAATAACATAAGTAATAAAAACCAGTTCGTCTTTTACAGTTATAGATTCTGAAATGGATTATCCATTGCAATGGATAATCCTCCACGCAAACCTCCCCAAGTCATTAACATTAAAGTTTTCTTAGAAATGATTAACCATTTTTTTGATAAATGAAAAGGAATAGATAAAGCAATATATCTACAAAGAATTAATAATGGAATCATTAAAAGCGAAAGCCATAAAAAGCTCCACTCGAAACGAATAGAAAGAATTTTTAATCCTATTAAAACAAATAAAATGGCATTCATCAAAACATCAATTAAATGCCAAAATTTTTCTACATATGTTGAAGTTAGGTCACTCATGGCTTCTTTTTTTGTTATATGACCTGTCATTAAACCTGCTACAACCATTGCCAATGGTCCAGATACATGTAAAGATTGTGCTAACCAATTTCCACCCATTACTGCAGCAAGAGTTATCATAACTTCTGTTTCATAATCATCAATACTTTTTAGAACATAATAAATACAAAAACCCAAAATAAATCCTAATAAAATCCCGCCTCCAGCATCTTTAAAAATTAAAATAGGTATATCAATCATTTGAACTTGATCATACCCCTTATTAATAATTGCAACTATAGAAACAAATAAAACAACACCAATTCCATCATTAAATAAAGATTCTCCTACAATATTTATCTCTGCAGTTTTAGGCACATTTGCTTTTGTTAATATGCCAAGCACAGCAATTGGATCTGTTGGAGATATTAATGCACCAAATAATAAACAATAAAGAAAT
>JAYVBS010000143.1:0-3263 GCA_043750315.1 Chitinophagaceae bacterium | reverse complement strand
AAATGAGAAAACCCCAATATTATAAATATCTATTATATCCTTTTGGATTGATGAGAACAAAAGAAATACTCAAAGTCAATCCAACTATTATTCCTACTCGTGTAGAATCTTCAGAGTCTATCATTACCGTTTATTTATACAATAACACAGAAGTTGAAGAACAAAAAAATGTAAGTTTAAAACAATGTGAAGAATTTTCTAAAAATACAGACCAAATAAAATGGATTAATGTTGATGGCATTAATAAAAAAACAGTTGAAACAATCGCCTCTCATTTTAATATTCATAATTTAATAGTTGAAGATATTCAAAGCGTTGGTCAACGACCAAAAGTTGATGAAATCAATAACCATTTATTTTGTTTATTGAATATGCTTTTTTTTAACTTTAAAAACAATTCCATTGAAAGCGAACAAATTAGTATTTTATTAGGTTCACATTATGTAATTAGTTTTCAAGAAGATGGCAAAAGAGATGTTTTTAATTTATTAAGGGAACGTTTAAAACTTTCAACGTCAAAAATTCGACAAGCAAAAGCAGACTATCTATGTTATGCTTTAATTGATATGATAGTGGATCATTATTTTTTAGTAATGGATAAATTGGGAGATAAAATAGAAAATTTAGAAGAAGAAATTATTAGAAAACCAAATACAAGAAGTTTAGCTAAAATCAATCAACTCAGAAAAGAATTAATTGTTTTAAAAAGAAATATTGCACCAGTACGAGAATTGGTAAATGGATTAATTAAGAGCGAATCGAAATTAATTAATGACGATACCACCAATAAATATTTTAAAGATGTTTATGATCATGTTATTCAGGCAAATGATTTAGTAGAAAACTATCGTGATATGATGGTGGCAATGCAAGATTTATACATTAACCAAGTAAATTTAAAAATGAATGAAGTAATGAAAGTAATGACGATTGTTACTTGCTTACTTGCACCAGCAACAGTTATTGGTGGGATTTTTGGAATGAATTTCGAAAGAATTCCTTACTTACATAACCAGTATGGCTTTTATATTGCTGTTGCATTAATGTTATCTATTCCGGTAGGTATGATTTTCATTTTTAAAAGAAGAGGTTGGTTTTGATTGGGAATTAGGAATTTGGAATTGGGGCTTCAATAAATGAGTTGATGAATTTTGGGTATGAATATTGACTAATATCATTCTTATCAATCCAAAAATAGTTTTCAATTTCAATTTTTTTCTTGAGTTCTATTTTTATAAAGTTGCCTTTTATTACTCTATGTGTAAGTTTTTGTTGTTGTTCTTTTGAAATAGAAATGATTTGAAACTTTTCTTTACCTAAAATTTTATCGAGTTTAGTTTTTACACTTTTAGTATTTAGTTTTTCATCAACCATTGATTCAACTAAATAAAACTCATGTAAATTTTCCCAAATATCTTTTTCTATTCTTTTCTTGATTAAAACTTGATTTTTATAAGTGAAAATGTAATAATAAAACCAACGTATTTGTGTTGTAAGTTTCTTTTCTTTAATAGGTAAAACAGAAATTTTATTTTCTTTAAAAGCAATACATTCTTTTTGAAAAACACAAATATTACATTCTGGTAATTTGGGTTTACAAATAGTTGCTCCAAAATCCATAATGGCCTGATTGTATAAGGCTGGTTGTTTTTTATCTAATAAATTTTGTGCAAGAATTTCAAAATGTTTTTTTCCTTCATTAGAATCTATTGGCAAATCAATTCCATAAATTCTAGATAATACTCTAAACACATTACCATCAACAACTGCATAAGGTTGATTGTATGCAAATGAAGCAATTGCAGCAGCAGTGTATTTTCCAATACCTTTTAGTTTTAAAATTGCAGCATAATCTTTTGGAAAAATTCCTTTGTTATTATTTACAATTTCTCTAGCTGTAAATAATAAATTTTTACACCTGCTATAATAACCTAAGCCCTCCCAAAGTTTAAATACTTCTTCATCTTTCGTAGTTGCAAGTTTAGTAATGTTGGGATAATGTTTAATAAATTTATTGTAGTAATTTATTCCTTGATCAACTCTGGTTTGTTGCAAAATAATTTCACTCAGCCAAATTTTGTAGGGATCTTTTTCACCTTTCCAAGGCATCAATCTTTTATTATCTTTTTTATGCCAAGAAAGTAATTGGGAAGTGAAATTAAAAGAAGATTTTTTCAAATTTTTTTGCTTATTCATCTACGGCATTTGCCATAATTCTAGAACTCAATTTACGCATAGTATTTGAACGTGCATCTGAATATCCTTTTCGCATTCTAACAATATCAGCTGCTTTAAAAATTGCAGCTAAAAAAGAATCATGATTTGCAATACCTTTTCCTGCAATATCAAAAGCAGTTCCATGATCAGGACTAGTACGAACAGCAGGTAAGCCAGCTGTATAATTTACACCTTCGCCAATTGCTAAAGATTTAAAAGGAATTAACCCTTGATCGTGATACATTGCTAAAACAGCATCAAATTTTTCATATTGAGCTCGTGCAAAAAAAGCATCAGAACTATAAGGACCAAAAACCATCATATTTTTTTTGGCTTCTAAAATTGCTGGTCTGATAATGGTTTCTTCTTCCTTTCCTATCAAACTTTCATCACCTGCATGTGGGTTTAAACCTAAAACTGCAATACGAGGTTTATCAATACCAAAATCCTTTATTAAAGAGGCATTAATAATATTTAATTTACTAATGATGGCTTCTTTTGTTATTGCATTGGCAATTTCAGATATTGGCAAATGTTCAGTAACCAACCCTACTCTTAAGTTTTCTGCAACCATAAACATTACAATATCTTTTGCAGCAAAAACTTCTTTAAAATAAGGTGTATGTCCACTATGTTTAAATTCAGAACTTTGAATATTTTTTTTATGAATAGGAGCAGTAACTAATGCATCAATTTTATTTTCTTTTAATGCTTCAGTAGCTGTTGTTAAAGAAATTAAAGCATACTTGCCACCAATTTCATTTTGTATACCAGGATTGATTTGCACTTCTTCTTCCCAACAATTATAGATATTGAGTTGCTTATGATTTAATCTATTCAAATCTTTTGTGATATTATAGTTTATATTAATATCAGACAATCCTTTTCTATAAAAATTAATACACTTACTATTTGCAAAAACAACTGGTGTACATAAATTAAAAATTTCATTATTTGTAAATGATTTAATTATTAATTCTATACCAATTCCATTTAAGTCGCCACAAGTAATTCCAATAATAGGTTTTTGTAATTCGTTATTCATT
>JAYVBS010000142.1:0-3267 GCA_043750315.1 Chitinophagaceae bacterium | reverse complement strand
AGCAAAAAGCTTTGATGATTTTAAACGAACAATGGACATGGGTTCTAATCCATCTAACAATACAGTTTATGCAGACGCTGAAGGCAACATTGCATATTGGCATGGCAACTTTTTGCCAAAAAGAAATCCTTTATATAATTGGAACGAACCTGTAGATGGAACAATAAAAAATACAGAGTGGCAAGGTTTTCATACAGTAAAAGAAACTGTTCATTTATACAATCCTAAAAATGGTTGGTTGCAAAATTGTAATTCAACACCTTTTACAGTTGCTGGAAAGTTTAGTCCTAAAAAAGAAAACTTTGCAAAATATTTAGCTCCAGATGATGAAAATTATAGGGGAATAAATGCAGTTAGAGTATTAAGTGAAGCAAAAGAAAAATTTAATATTGATAATGTTATTAAAGCTGGATATGATACCAAACTAACTTTTTTTGAAGATGCATTGCCAAAATTAATAACTGCTTATGATAGTATTGCTATGTATATTACAAAAGGTGATACCAGTCTTGTATTTTTAACTGAACTAATAGAGATTTTAAGAAAATGGAATTATCGAGTTGCTGAAAATTCAATTGCTACAACATTAGCAATTGAGTGGGCACAAAGAATTCAATCGAGAATTCAAAAAACAAATGGCGAAGATTTTATTACAAAAACAAGAAATTTTATTAAAGAAATTTCTGATATTAAATTATTAGAATTATTTGTTATTACTATAAAAGATTTGGAGAATAGATATGGAACTTCTAAAATTGAATGGGGAAAAATCAATCGGTTTCAAAGAATTTCTAATGATTTTGAAAATCAATTTGACGATGCCATGCCTAGCTATCCTGTTGCTTTTGCTTCATCAACTTGGGGAATGTTACCCTCATATAACAGTAGAACATTTAAAGGAACACAAAAGCGTTATGGTGTTAATGGTAATAGTTTTGTTTGTGCAGTTGAGTTTGGAAAGAAAATAAAAGCTAAATCTTTATTGGCAGGAGGGGAGAGTGGAAATATAAATTCAAAACATTTTTTTGATCAAGGCTTAATGTATAGTAGTGGAAAGTTTAAAAATGTTTTATTTTATAAAGAAGATGTTTTAAAACATGCAAAACAAATTTATCATCCAGGTAAAAAACATCAATAATTTTTATGAAAGCATTTATCAATGATAGGTTTATTGATATTCAACATGCATCATTATCAGTTAATGATTTAGCGATAAATAGAGGATATTGTGTTTTTGATTTTTTAAGAACTCATCATCAAATTCCTTTATACATTAATGATCATTAGAACCGATTTCAACACTCAGCTGATTTGTTAAGATTAAAAATCCCATACAGTTTAAAAAAAGTTAAATCAATTATTCTTGAATTAATAAAGCTAAATCAATTAAATAATTATGAATTAAAATGATTCTTACTGGTGGAATTTCTGAGAATAATTTTTCAATAGGAAAACCAAATTTTATTATAACTTCCTCTAAAATCTCACTGCCTTCTATAAAAGATTTTGAAAAGGGCATGAAATTAATTACTCATGATTTTAAACGAACAATTGCGTCTTCTAAATCAACCAATTATTTAATGGCAATTTGGCTTCAAGAAAAAATTCATTCTTTGAAGGTGATGATGTTGTATATACATCAAATAAAAAAGTTTTGGAATTGCCAAGAGCAAACATTTTTATGGTAAATCATCAAAATGAATTAATTACTCCCGAAAAAAATATTTTACACGGAATAACCCGAAAAAATATTTTGAAAATTGCTGATAAATTAATGTCTGTAAAAAAAAGACAAATTAGTGTGGAAGAATTGAGTGATGCAAAAGAAATATTTATTTGTTCTACAACAAAAAGAATCTTGCCCATTATTGAATTGAATGGAAATGAAATAAACAATAAAAAAGTAGGCTCAAATACAAGAAATTTGTTTCAAGCCTTGCTTCAATTTGAAAATCAATATATAAAAGCTAATAGTTAATATTTTAATCTCTATAATTTAAAGCAGGGTTTCTATTTCCAATTAAAGGAACATATTTAAAACCTTCACCTCTTGCTTCTGCCCATTCACTTTTTGCTTTTTGAATTATTACTGGTGTATTAAATAAATCTATTCCCGTTAATGCTAAAGTTTTAGCAGCTACCATTAAACCTTTAATACCAATTTCTGTTCCACCACATGCAACAGCTTGCCAACTATGTGCAGGAGTGCCTGGAATCCAAGTTGCTGTTCTTAAACCAACTGTTGGAACAACCCAACTTACATCAGCAACATCTGTAGAACCACCAGACCTATTTGCTGGATCAATAGTTTTGTAAGGTTCAATTGTTGATGCTTCACTAATTAGAGGCTTTTTCCCTATAAAAGATTCTTGCAATTTTTTTCCAAATTCTATTTCTGCACTTGAATATTGAACACCACCAACAATTTCCATATTATTTCTCATTACTCTTGATAAAGTATCTATTGGTAAAATCTCATATACACCTCCTACAACTTCATAATCCATTTTTGTACCAGTTCCTAAAGCTGCACCCTCAGCAGTTTTTACTAATCTATCAAATAATTCAATTAAAATATCTCTTTTAGGATGCCTCATATAATAATAAACTTCAGCAAAATCAGGAACCACATTTGGGGCTTTGCCTCCACTAGTTATAACATAATGCATTCTTGCATCTGAAGGCATATGTTCTCGCATCATATTAGACATTACATTCATTGCTTCAACAGCATCTAAAGCAGAACGACCCTTTTCTGGTGCTCCTGAGGCATGAGCAGATATTCCATGAAATCTAAATTTTGCTGTTTTGTTTGCTAATGAGCTATATGGGTTAGCACCATTTTTACTATCAGGATGCCAATGCATCATAATATCTGTAGAATTAAAAATTCCATCTCTAGTCATATAAACTTTTCCTGATCCACCTTCTTCTGCTGGAGTTCCAAATACTTTTATAGTTCCAGTTAATTTATTTTTTTCCAAATAATTTTTTAATTCTATTCCTGCAGCAACACTTGCTACTCCAAATAAATGATGCCCACAACCATGACCAGCCTCTTGACCTTTAATGATTTGTTTTTCTGGAGAAGCTGTTTGTGAAAGTCCGGGTAAAGCATCAAATTCTGCTAAGATTCCAATAACTGGAGATCCACTACCAAAACTTGCAGCAAAAGCTGTTGGCATATTAGCCACACTAGATTCAATAGTAAACCCATTTTCCAACAACATATTCTTCAACAAATTAGAACTCTTTTCTTCTTTAAAA
>JAYVBS010000141.1:0-3268 GCA_043750315.1 Chitinophagaceae bacterium | reverse complement strand
ATGCCAGTTATTGCAGTTGCAGAAATTAAGTATGTATTAAAAACAACTGGAGAAAGTTACAAAGAAAAAATGGGGCACTTAGAACATGTACCAGCATCAGTTTTTGAACACAGTGGTCATGGACATACTGTAGTTGAAAACACATCGAGCGATTAGAAAAAAAGTTAATTAATTAGTTCCATAAAAGGAAGTTCATATGGCAAAAAAGAAATTTGTAGTAGGATGTTATGATACAGAGGATACACTTTTTCCCGCAGTGAAAAAAGTGAGAACTGCTGGTTATAAAATAAAAGATGTTTACACTCCATTTGCAGTACATGGTTTAGATCATGCACTAGGTGAAAGAGAAACAAGTTTACACACCGCAGGTTTTATTTATGGTATTACAGGAACTATAACAGCAATTACTAGTATTAGTTGGATCTTTACCAAAGATTGGCCTTTAGATATTGGTGGTAAACCACACTTTGCTTTGCCAGCTTGGATACCAATAATATTTGAATTGACCGTTTTATTTTCAGCTGTTGGCATGGTACTTACATTTTGTTATTTGTGTCAATTAGCACCATTCGTGAAAAAACATCATTTTCATCCAAGAGCAACCGATGATTTATTTGTAATGGTAATAGAGTGTACGAATAAAACCAATACAGTTGATTTAGAAGCATTTTTAAAAAACAGTGGAGCAATTGAAACAAAAACTGAAGAAGCAGAGGAAGGTTGGTGGATAGGAAGATATGATAAAGATGTAATGCCATTCGAAGGCAATATATCAGTAGCTTAATTAATGGTAATTATTTTTTGGAATTTTTATATTTTTTGAATGAAAGGAATTTATATTTTTTTAGGCGTTGCATTTGTTACAACAGTAATTGGCTGTAACGAAATAAAGCGTAAGCCAAGTAATACATATATGCCCGATATGGCCTATAGTAGAGCTTATGAAACTTATGCAGATAGAGATTCATCAATTTTTACAACTGATGAAAATGATAGAGGTGCAAAAATATTTTATAATAATAGACCAGTGACTGGCACTTTAGCACGAGGCGAGGAAATGCCTTTTCCGATAGCAAAAGATGCCATTGGGGATACCACAAATTACCATGCTTCAAAAATGGTTGTTAGCCCTGTTGAATATTTAAATGGAGCCGAGTTAATGGAATCGGAAAGATTATATTTAATTCATTGTGGAATTTGCCATGGAACAAACTTAGATGGCAATGGTCCATTGTATAAAGGTGGTGAAGGACCTTTTGCTGCAAAACCTGCAACATTAGTTGGAGATGCAAAATATGAGGCAATGCCAGAAGGGCAAATGTTTTATAGTATAGCCTATGGTAGAAACTTAATGGGAAGTTATGCTTCTCAATTAAGTAGAAAGCAACGATGGGAAATTATTGCTTACATTAAGTTCAAACAAAAAGAGGCTAAAGCTAGTGCTGCACCAGCAGCTGTGGCAAAGGCCAATTAAACGAATAAGAATTATGAGTTATAAATGTTTATCATTTCCTCATTTTTCTAAAAAAAATTAAAATAGTTAAGTGTAGAATTATTGGTTTAACTCATTCATAACTCATAATTCATAACTCATAATTCAAAAAAAGATGGCATCAATAAGAGAACAATTTGAAATTCCTGGAAAAATGAAAAAATGGGCTTATGCCTTAATAGGCGTAGGGCTAATAAGTTTTGCTATTGGTTTGTTTACAAAAGGGATGGGAACTGATCATGAAAAAGCAGTTTTTTTAGGAACCATAATGTATAACACCATATTCTGGACATTAGTTTGTAACGCTGCAATGTTTTTTATTTGTGTTACTACAATGGCCTGGGGTGGGTGGCCTGTTGCTTTTCGTAGAATACCAGAAGCTATTTCAACTTTAGTTCCAATCTTTGGTTCAATTACATTAGCTGTTTTATTATACATTGGCTTTTCTCATAATCACCATATTTATCATTGGTTAGATACAGAGGCAGTGGCCAATGACCCGATTTTAAAAGGGAAAGCAAGTTTTTTGAATATTAAATTTTTTACAGTTTGGACTGTACTAGCTATTGGATTATGGAGTTTTTTGGGCTACAGAATGCGTCAATTAAGCAATAAAGCAGATGAAGCAGCAATGGATGGTGTAACTGGTGCAGCATTTATTAAAGAAAATACTGTTCGTGCTGCAACATTCTTGGTTTGGTTTGGTTTAACTGTTGGTTCAACCGTTCCTTGGTTATGGATGATGAGTTTAGATGCACATTGGTATAGTACTATGTACAGTTGGTACAACTTTGCAAGCACTTTTGTTAGTGGTATGAGTTTAATTGCACTATGGATTATCTACTTAAAAAATAAAGGATATTTAGAATATACGAATAGTGAACATTTACATGATGTTGCAAAATTTATGTTTGCATTTTCTATATTCTGGACATATTTATGGTTTAGCCAATACATGTTAATTTGGTATTCAAATCAACCAGAAGAAATTATCTATTTCAAACATAGAGTTCAGGGTCCGTATAAAGGCATTTTCTTTTTGAATTTAATTATCAATTTTATTTGTCCTTTAATCATTTTAATGAAACGTGCAGCAAAAAGAAATTATACTTTAGTAACGTTTATGGCTGTGTTGATTTTGTTCGGACATTGGATAGACTATTACCAACAAATTATGGGTAGCATCAGTAAAGAACATGTTACATTAGGTTGGTTTGATTTTGGAATTTTAAGCTTTTTTGTAGGTGCAATGATATTTGGTGTGGGTAAGGCTTTAGCCAGTAAACCTTTGGTACCAAAATATCATCCTTTCTTAAAAGAAAGTATTATACACCATACTTAAAAGTAATGTTGAATTATAAATTGTGAATGTTGAATTGGGATTAGACTTTTTAATTTTGATTTTTTAATTTGATTTTTTATTATGCAGATGTTTTTTGTAATAGCAGTTATTGCACTAATTTTTTTGGTGATTTTTCAAATTTCCAAAGCAGCAGAATATGTTAGTGTATTAAAGGGAGAAGAACAATCTCGTAAACAAACCAATAAAGTTAACGCCTTTTTAATGTTAGCGTTTATGATTGTTGGATTGATTGGCGTATGGTATTGTAACGAAATTTTAGCACCAAAAACTTTAATGCCTGCAGGTGCAGCAAGTTATCAGGGCGAGAAAGTAGATAGCATGTTAATTACAACATTGGTAATTACTGGTGTTGTATTTGTATTTACTCAAATTATTTTATTCTGGTTTGTTTATAAGTATCAAGAAAAAGAAGG
>JAYVBS010000140.1:0-7618 GCA_043750315.1 Chitinophagaceae bacterium | reverse complement strand
TAATCAAAGCGTTTTAAATTGTAGAATGATAACTCACTAAATCATCCATTGATTTTTTAAAACTTTACCCAATTGTAGTTGAGATTGTTGACAAAGTTGCAGCAATACACCTTTAAAACCAAATGCACACAACTAATAAAATGTATAAGTAATTTCAAACAAAAAAGCAGTTTCAATTCGAAACTGCTTTTTTAATACTCATTGTATGTATTATTTTTTACGAGTGTATACTATATTCATAGTTTTAAATTCACCTTTGCCATCAGGATTTGGCATAAACATTTCCATTATTTGAGAATTATCGTCTGGCATTGAAAAAGTTTCTCTAAAAGGCTTTTCTATACCCATCATTGGGTCGATAGATTTACCTGTGAATGTAAAAGTTTTTGTAGTTGAATCATAAGTGCCCTCTGAGGTCATCATTCCTGTTCCAAAATTATCGATCCAAGTATTAAAAAATACTTTTTTGGCATTATCATAACCTGTTGTTGCAATACCTTCAAACGGCATTCCATTAAAATTTCCTTTATTTTCTGAAACCTGATAACGACCTCCCATAATCATTTTATTAACACAAGAGCCTTCAGTAACTGTTGGAGGTGCACTGGGGTCCATCCACATGGTGTTTACACTTGTCCATTCTCCATCTGATTTGGCTAATAATGAATGAGCTTCGCCTGGAGTCATGTAATCCATCCAATTCTTCATCATAGTTGCAGAATCCATTGCAGCACTTTCAGTTTTTGATGTTGAAGCATCATTTTTCTTTTCTTCAGTCTTACAGCTAATCAAAAAAACACAAGCTGCAAAAATGGCAATAATTGTTTTTTTCATTTTTTTTTGAAAGGTAATAAAATATAGTTGTTAAAGAATCCTTTAGTTTAAAAATTCACTAAAAACTTTTAATACAATCCAAACTATGGGTGTTGCAATTAATAATGAATCGAATCTGTCTAAAAATCCACCATGGCCAGGCATAAAACTTCCACTATCTTTTACATTCGCTAATCGTTTTAATTTACTTTCTAGCAAATCACCAAATGTACCAAAGACAGCAGCAATGCTAGAAACAATTAATGCTAAGTAAAGTAAAGATTTATCTAAAAGAAAATAAACCAAGCAACTTATTACAATTACACACAATATTCCTCCACCAATTGTGCCCTCCCAAGTTTTTTTAGGTGAGATAGATGACAGTGGATTTTTTCCAATTAATGAACCAACAAAATAAGCCATAGTATCATTGACCCAAATAGAAACTATTAGCAAAAGTGGTAATGCAAAACCAAAATCTACAAAAAGTGATTTACCTTTAATTATCATTGCATGATTTCTTAAACTCATCATTAATCCAAAACTTAAAGAGATATAAATTAAACCAAATAAAGAATAAGTGAGGTTTTTAATTTTATGTGGACTTCCTGAAAAAAGGTTAAATAATATTATTTCAATTACTGCAAAAATAATCAACCACTTTCCTATGTTATTTAAATTCATATTGAAGAAATCAATATTTTGATTAACCATCATCAACATAAATCCCCAGCCACCAAGCATAACTAAAAGTTTGTCTTGCTTGTGAACTTTCTGATATCCTTCATCTATTATTCCAACTAATTTTTGATATTCAATCCAACAACCAAAATGAATAATGCTAAATAAAATAAAGAACGACCAATAATTATACAATAACCCGCTAAGCATAATCACAACAAAAAAAAGTGCTGTGAGACTTCTGGTTCTTAATGTATTTATATTGAGTGCCATTATTTAATGAAGATTCACTTGATCGTTTGATTCTTGTAAAGTATATTTTTCACAAGCAGATTTGTAAATTTTAAATAAGTACAAAACAATTATTAATGTAATACCTGCTACCCAAAGGGGATAACTTTCATCCATAATTTTTTTTGGATCTTCTCCTTTTCTAGTTGCTAAATATAATGCTGTAATCGCTACTCCATTATTAATAAAATGCATCAAAATACTAAGCCAAATATTTTTACTGAAATAGAAAATATAGCCCAACATTAATCCCAGAGCTAATCTTGGCAAAAAACCATAGTAGCTAAAATGAATAATACTGAATAAAAAACTGGTAACAAAAATGGCTACATGTGCATTTTTAAACCAACCCACAAGAAGTTTTTGTAAAGCACCTCTAAAAAATAATTCTTCGAATAATGCTGGTAAAATAGCAATCATTAATAATGAAATAAAATAATCTGCAATCGATTTCATGTTAGCCAACATCATTACTTGATCACTATATTTATCTTCCATTTTTTTGAATTTCAATTCCCATGTTTTTGAAATAGGAATCAATTTATTCAATTCACCTAAACCTCCACTTAAAAAAAGTGCAGTAATTGCTATTGCAATTACTAAAAATATAAGTTGTGCGTTGGTGCTTTTATTTAATCCTAAATAATTTATTGGCTGTTTTCCTACAATTAATGCAAATAAGAAAGCTGGCAAAAACATCATAGCAAAAGTTCCAAGCATTTGCATCCATCTAACTTTATTTATATTTTCTGGTAACGCCATTGCTTTTAATAACTCTTCTTCATTACCACTCATTAAATCGCCCAAATTCACCATTGAAAGAGCAAAAAATAGTTGAATGATTACTGCTAAAATTAATCCAGCACCAAAAAGGGCTATTAAAATTCCAAATTGTCCAAAGTAGCTAATACGAGGCTTATTATCGAACATATTTCATTAATTTTTTATTTGCAAATCTGCTAGTTATATTACTTAGCTTAACTTTGCAACTTATTTTAATATTAAGATTTTATAGATGGTAAAAATAGGGAACATAACATTACCCACATTTCCTTTGTTATTAGCACCTATGGAAGACGTTAGTGATCCTCCATTTAGAGCTGTTTGTAAAGATAATTGTGCAGATTTAATGTACACTGAATTCATTAGTAGTGAAGGGTTAATTAGAGATGCCATAAAAAGTAGAAAGAAATTAGACATTTTTGATTATGAAAAACCAATTGGAATTCAAATTTTTGGTGGAGATGAAGATGCAATGGCCATGAGTGCAAGAATTGTAGATGCTGTTCAGCCAGATTTATTAGATATTAATTTTGGTTGCCCTGTAAAAAAAGTAGTTGCAAAAGGTGCTGGTGCTGGGGTGTTGAAAGATATTGATTTGATGATTAGATTAACTGAAGCTTGTGTAAAAAGTACCAATCTTCCTGTAACAGTAAAAACCAGATTAGGTTGGGATGATAGTTCTAAAAATATTGAGGAAGTAGCAGAAAGATTGCAAGATGTTGGTATAAAAGCGTTGGCAATTCATGGACGTACAAGAAGTCAAATGTACAAGGGTGAAGCAGATTGGGCATTGATTTCTAAAGTAAAAAATAATCCTCGAATTCAAATTCCTATTTTTGGTAATGGAGATATTAATAGTCCTCAAAAAGCAGCAGAGTATAAAAAAAGATTTGATGTTGATGGCATTATGATTGGCAGAGCAGCAATTGGTTACCCATGGATTTTCAGAGAAATTAAACACTATTTAAATACTGGCCAAGAATTAGCACCACCAACAATAGAAGAACGTATTGCAGTTTGTAAAAAACATTTGCACTTAAGTTTAGAATGGAAAGGGCATAAGGTTGGATTGAATGAAATGAGAACACATTATACCAATTATTTAAAAGGCTTACCAAACATCAAAGAATATCGTTTAAAATTAGTTACCACTGCTGATATTGATGAAGTTTATAATATTTTAAATGAAATAGAAAAAGTATATGCTGGATATGAATTTGAAAGAAGTTATCAAGAAAATATAAATTATCATCAAACTTGTCCAATTTAGTTCAAAGGATTTGTCTCTTCGAGGAACGAAGCAGTCTAATCTATTGTGAAAATAAAAGATTGCTTTGTTGGTCAAGAATCCAATCTCGCAAATACATACAAATGAATCATTGATATTATAAAAATGCCTCACAATTTGTGAGGCATTTTTTATAATTAAAAGTGTTTAATTAATCCTTACTAGAAAATCTAGTTAATAATCTTAAGATTTCAATATACAACCAAATTAAAGTTACCAATAATCCGAATGCACTATACCATTCCATGTATTTAGGAACTCCACTTTCAGCACCCATTTCAACTCTTTCAAAATCTAAAATCAAATTCAAAGCTGCAATAGCAACTATGAAAAGGCTAATGCCAATACCTAATAAACTACTATCACCAAAATTCATAAAGGGCATACTAATTCCAAATAAACCTAATACAATACTTATCAAATAAAAGATGCCTATACCTAAAGTTGCACTCATTAAAATACTCTTAAAACGTTGTGTAGGTCTTATTACTTTAAAATTGTACAATAAAAACATTGCAATAGCTACGCCAATGGTTAAACCAACTGCACTAATTATTAATCCAGGAAATTTTTCAGCAAAAGCTTCATTTAAAACTGCAGATAAAGCACCTACAAAAAAACCTTCTAAAACACCATAAGCAGGTGCTAAATAAGGCGACCATTGTGGTTTAAATGATATTGCAATACCTACAACTAATCCTCCTATAACACCTACCCACATTAGTGTTGTCATTAATGATGGATTATTTTGTGCATATAATTGCCATGTATAAGTGGCAGATGCTGCAACCATTAACATTAAGAAACCAAACTTGTTCATGGTGCCTCTTACAGTCATTGTATTATCAATATCTTGATAAGCTAAATGATTCTTTTTAAATACCTTTTCAGAAAGGGTTGGATTGCTTGATTCGAAAAAAGCCATAATTGTATTTTTTATTAAAACAAATGTAATGTGATTTTTAAAAACTTAAAGATAAAAATGTAAAAATTAATTAAGAGGTTTTAAACCAGGATAATGATCAACAGTTTCGAAAATGTAATTCGTATCTTTTTGAAGTGTTGCAATGAATTTGTGTAAAGAATCTATATAATTATCATTTCTAAACATTCTATCGTGCATTAATAAAACTAAATGATTTGGTGTTTTTACATATTTTTTTTCGAAATACTTTCTAATTCTAATAATCATTACATCTGCACTTTGAATAGGATTTGCTGAAGTATGATCAAAATTCCATTCTATGTCCCAACCTAAAATATTATAACCTAGTGAATCTATTCTTTTACAAACTTTATAGGCAATTGGTTCGGCTTTAATTCTATTTTTCAATACCCAAGAATTACTACCTGGTAATCGAGTAATTTTAAAAGGAACTTTTAAAGTTTTTTGTGCAAGCTGAATATCTGAAACTGCTAAAGAGTCGTTTAAATAAAAACTGTGATAATTGTTTCTTGCATGATTTTTACTATGATTGGCTAAAAGAGTTTGAGGGTAATTATCATCAATTCTTCTAACAATATTTCTTAAATTTATAGATGATGCATGAGCACCAACCATAAAAAAAGTTGATTTCACTTTTAATTGCTTACATAAATCAAAACAAGCCACAGTACCATGTTGAGGACCATCATCAAAAGTTAAGTATATGTATTTTTTTGAAGTATCAAGAATATTGGGAACAGATACTTTTTGAAAAGCAGAATCAGTTTTTGTGTCTGCTAAAATCTGAGAATCAGCAATTGTTATTTGCTCTGTAACCTTTGTTATGGTTGTATCATAGTTAAAGTTATTATCATTTTTACTATTCTTTTCAATACACGAAAAAAAGTAAACAGTTATAAGTAATAGATAAATTGGGTATTGATAGTTGTAAGGTTTGAATTTCATTTCCATCTCTGTAAAACAAAATTATGTAAACCATAATTAATCTATATTATTTTGTTTCATGCTTCAAATTAGTTTTTTGATTTAACTAGTTTTCTATATTTGTACCAAAGCACAAAATCTGGAATTATGAATCCAACAGAACAAATTATTGAAGAAGTTGTAATAAAGTTTGCAGGAGATAGTGGAGATGGAATGCAACTTACAGGTCAGCAATTTACAAATAACACAGCTTTATTAGGAATTGATTTAGCAACTTTTCCTGATTTTCCTGCAGAAATTAGAGCCCCACAAGGCACTATGGCTGGGGTTAGTGGATTCCAAATTCACTTTTCTTCAAATAAAGTATTTACGCCTGGAGATTTGTGTGATGTACTAGTGGCTATGAATGCAGCTGCTTTAAAGTCAAATTTAAAAAGTTTGAAAAAAGGTGGAAAAATTATTGCAAATACAGATGGCTTTGACAGCAAAAATTTACGTTTAGCAAACTATGCTGAAGGCGTAAATCCTATAGAAAATAATAGTTTGGAAGGATATGAACTTATAAAAGTAGATGTAACAAAGCTTACACGAGAATCTTTGAAAGATTTTACAGATTTAGGAGTTAAAGAAAGAGATAGAGCCAAAAATATGTTTGTTTTAGGATTAATTTATTGGATTTACAACCGTGATTTAACAAACACTATAAATTTCTTAAAAGAAAAATTTGGCAAGAAAGAAATTATTTTAGAAAGTAATATCAAGGTATTACAAGCAGGGTATAATTATGGTGAAACTACTGAAACTTTTTCAACACAATATACTGTAGAAAAAGCAAAACTTCCATCTGGAAAATATAGAAGCATCATGGGTAATCAGGCTGTAGCTTATGGTTTAATTGCAGCTAGTGAAAAAAGCGGCTTACCATTATTTCTAGGCTCTTATCCTATCACTCCAGCAACAGATATTTTACATGATTTAAGTAAGTTTAAATCTTTTGGAGTAAGAACTTTTCAAGCAGAAGATGAAATTGCTGCAATTTGTTCTGCAATAGGTGCAAGCTATGGAGGAAGTTTAGGTGTAACAACAACAAGTGGACCAGGTATGTCATTAAAAGCAGAAGCCATGGGCTTAGCAATGATGTTAGAAATTCCTTTGTTGATTATTAATATACAAAGAGGTGGTCCATCAACTGGTTTGCCTACAAAAACTGAACAAAGCGATTTAATGCAGGCTTATTATGGTAGAAATGGAGAATGCCCAATACCTATAGTTTCTGCATCTACGCCAAGTGATTGTTTTGATGCTGTATATGAAGCTGCAAGAATTTCTGTTCAACACATGACTCCTGTTATTTTTTTAAGTGATGGATTTATTGCCAATGGTGCAGAACCTTGGAAGTTTCCACAAAGTGCCGACCTTAATGAAATAAAAGTAAATTTTAAAAAGAGTTTGGATGAAGGCGAAGAAAAATTTTTACCTTATAAACGTGATGAAAAATTAGCTCGTTCATGGACAATTCCTGGAACTGCTGGTTTTGAACATAGAATTGGTGGGTTAGAAAAAGAAGATTTAACTGGAAATATTAGTTACGATTCAGATAACCATCAACACATGGTTAAAATTCGTCAGGCTAAAGTAGATAAAATTGCAGATTATATTCCTTTGCAAAAAATTGACAGTGGTGCCGAAAAAGGAAAAGTCTTAGTGCTTGGTTGGGGAAGCACTTATGGTGCAATAAAAAGTGCAGTTTTAACTCTTCAAGCTCAAGGTAAATCTATAAGTCATGCACATTTAAGATATATACGTCCTTTCCCTAAAAATCTTGGTGAAATTTTAAATAATTTCGAAAAAGTTATTGTACCTGAAATTAATAATGGACAATTAGTAAAAAT
>JAYVBS010000139.1:0-16727 GCA_043750315.1 Chitinophagaceae bacterium | reverse complement strand
CAAGCGGTTAAAGGTCTCTCAATCTATTTGCAGCAACACCAAAATGTTGCTGCTATTGTTTTTTGTATAGGTGATGCCGAAAAAATTAATCCACTTTTGCAAAAATATCAAATTGCTAATCAAGTAAAAGTTATAAATGCTCCTGAAGTTATAGGTTACAACGATCACCCGACAAAAGCATTCAGAGAAAAGCAAAATAGCTCTATTTCAATTGGCTTTAAAATGTTAGCCCAAAATGAAATTGATGCATTTATTAGTGCTGGAAATACTGGTGCTATGCTTGTTGGTTCAATTTTTAGTTTAAAAGCTGTTAAAGGCATCATCAGACCAACAATAGCAACATTAATTCCTAAATTAAATGGACATTTAGGTTTATTATTAGACGTTGGTCTTAATGTAGATTGTAAACCGGAACAATTAAATCAGTTTGCTGCACTTGGAACTATTTATGCAGAATCTATTTTGAATATTATTAATCCAAAAGTTGGCTTAGTTAATGTTGGTGAAGAAGAAGGTAAAGGAAATATACTTTCTCAGGCAACATATGGCTTACTTAAAGAAAATAAACAAATAAATTTTATTGGAAATATTGAAGGGAGAGATTTTTTTAATGATAAAGCAGATGTAATGGTTTGTGATGGGTTTACTGGTAATATTGTTTTAAAAATGGCTGAAGCATTTTATGAAATTGCAAAGTTAAGAGGTTTTGCTGATGATGAGTTTATTGGTAGATTTCATTACCAAAATTATGGTGGTACACCAGTTTTAGGTGTTGCAAAACCTGTAATTATTGGTCATGGTATTAGTAATGATATTGCATTTAAAAACATGATAGATTTGGCAGAAAGAATGATTGAAACAGAATTTTGTTCAACAATGGCTACAACAATAATGACCAATAATTAAGATTATGGGAATACTTAAACAACTTGCAGAATATTTATATATCAAGAAAAAAGATCCAAATGAGAACCCATCTCAATGGGTAAAATACATGCATGGAATTAATAGATTTACTATTGTAGTTTTTATACTTGGAATGTTGTATCTTTTAATTAAAAGATTTATTATAAATTAATTGTAGTTTAATCTTCAGAAGTGTTTGCAAGGGCTTTATTCAAAAGCTGCTGTACTTGATTTAAACTGGTTTCTATTTCTTTATCAGCTATAAATTTTTCTGAATGTTTTACATTGGTTGTAGCAAACCATAATAACACCATACTTACAAAATCTTGCATGTCTTTACCAGCAAGTTGAGCTTTATACTCTACTATTTTTTCGTTAATAATTTTAACAGTATTTCTTAAAACAGCTTCATCATCTGGAGAAATTTTTAATCGATAATTTCTATCTGCTACAACTACATTTACTGTTATTAAGTTTGACATATTAATCTCTGTTTAGTAAAGTAAGGCAAGTGTTCACTTCTTTTAAATAGCCATCGATTCTTTTTTCTAAACTTGCTTTATCTTGTTTAGTAAGTTGATTGATATTTAATTTTGAAGCATCCATTTCATTCTTTAATGAAGTTATAGCTTCTTCTTGTAATTGGAGTTTATTTTTTGATTCACCAAGTTGAATTTTTAATTTGGCATTTTCTTTTTTCAATTGTTGAAATTGCTTAATCAACAACTGAACTTTAGCTTTTATTTGGTGAATATTTTCTTCCATAAGGTTAAGATAATTAGAAATTATTAACTTTTTCTAATTTCAGCATTTAATTCTTTTTCAAAACTCTTAATTAATTTATTCATTGTCTCATCGATCTCTTTATCAGTTAATGTTTTTTCAACATTCTGAAAAGTGAAATTAATTGCAATAGATTTTTTATTTGCACCAACCTTTTCACTTTCAAAAACATCAAACAATTTTATGTTTGTTAATAATTGTAAATTCTGTTTTTTGGTTACACTTTCAACTTTATCAAAGGTTAAATCTTTATCTATTATTAATGCTAAATCTCTTTGTACACTTGGAAATTTACTGACTTCTTTATAAACAATTTTCTTATTCATGTTCAACTGAAGTAATTGCTGAAAATTAATATCTATTTGAAAAACTACTTGTTTTATATCGAATTGATTTAAAGTTTTTTTAGAAACTTTAATCAAAGCACCTACCTTATTTTTCTCTACAATAATATTAAAAATATTTCCATCAGTCTTATCAACTTCAACCTTAAACTGTGTTACACCACACAAGTTTAATAGTGCATTAATAATTCCTTTTGCTCTAAAAAAATCATTTGGTTTTGACTTTTCTTTCCAATCATTTTCTAAATAATTTCCAGTAATTAATAATGAAAGGTGCTCAACTTCTTCATATTCATTTGACTTATATTGATGATAAGTTTTGCCTATTTCAAAAAGTTGAAGATGATTATTTTTTCTGTTTATATTAAAAGCAATAGTTTCTAAACCTGGTTCTAATAAGGTTGGTCTCATCAAGTCTAACTCAACAGTTAAACTATTCAACATTTTTACAGAATGTTTTAAAACATTTTCAGAATAATATTTGCTATTAGTAATTGAGTTAGTAATAATTTCATTGAAACCGAGACCAACTAAAAATTCACTAATTTTTTGAAGAAGTTTTTCTTTAGTTGAATATTGATTAATGGCTGGTGAAAGTGTTATTGTTGAAGGAATTTCAATATTATCTAATCCATCAATTCTAATAATTTCTTCAACTAAATCTGCAGGTAAACAAATATCTGGTTTGCTAAAAGGTACTAATACATGCAGTTCATCAATTCCATTTTTTGCAATTTCAAAATCTAAAGATTCTAAAATGCGAATTACTGTATCTGGATGATAATTTTTACCACTTAATTTTTTTAAGTAATGGTATTTTAAAATAACTGATTTTTTTTCTTTTGGGGTTGGATAAACATCGACAATTTCTCCAACAATTTCACCACCACAAATTTCAAGAATCAATGCTGCAGTATGTTTCAGAACTTGTAGAGTGTTACCAATATCAACACCTTTTTCAAATCTGGTAGCAGCATCTGTTCTTAATCCATGAAACAATGATGTTTTTCTAACAGTTGAAGCACTAAAAACAGCACTTTCTATAAAAATATCTGTAGTGCTTTTATTTACACCACTATATAAACCTCCATAAACACCAGCAATGCAAAGTGGTTTTTTTGTTCCATCACAAATCATCAAATCTGTAGTTTGCAATTTTCTTTCTTTTTCATCAAGCGTTATAAACAAAGTATCTTTATCAAGATTGGTAACTACTATTTCATTGTTTGCAATTTTTCTTTTGTCAAATGCATGAAGTGGCTGACCAGTTTCGTGTAAAATAAAATTAGTAATATCAACAATATTATTGATACTCTTAACTCCAATGGCCTTTAATTTTTCAACCAACCATTTAGGAGAATTTTCAATAGTAATATTAGTGATTGTAATACCACAATATCTTAAACAATCTTTTTCATTTTCGATTGAAACAGTTACCGATGATTCTTCTTTATTAAGTTTTAAATTATTTTTATAAGGAAGTTTAGCTTTTACATGTGTTTTGCTTTGATGAGATAAAAAAGCACAAACATCTTTAGCAACACCCAAATGACTCATGGCATCCATTCTGTTTGGTGTTAAACCTATTTCATAAATCCAATCTTGATAGTTACTAAAATAATCTTTTGGGAGAGTGCCTACCTTAACATCATCTGGTAAAACTAAAATACCATCATGATTATCACTTAAACCAATTTCATCCTCAGCACAAATCATACCATGGCTTTCAACACTTCTTATTTTTGCAACACGCATGGTTAAAGGCTCAGCATTTTTTGAGTAGATAGTTGTACCTACTGTTGCAACAACTACTTTTTGTCCAGCTGCAACATTTGATGCTCCACAAACAATTTGTAATGATTCTTCTGTTCCAATATTAACAGTAGTTATTGAAAGCTTTTCTGCATTTGGATGTTTTTCACAAGTTAAAACCTCGCCAATAATCAATCCTTCTAAACCACCTTTAACTTCTTCAAATTTTTCTAAACTTTCTACTTCTAATCCAATTGATGTAAGAATTTTTGAAAGTCGTTCTGGTTCTATTGCTTCAGGTAAATAATCACTTAACCAATTATAACTAATTGTCATTGTTTCCTTTTGATTTACTGCAAATATAAGTGCTGTGTTAATCTGTGTTATGGCTTCAAACAAAAAGAGTGAAGAAAAACTCCACTCTTTTTATTTGAAATAATTAGACTTAATTATCCTTTTTTCTTTCCTTGATTTTCTTTGTATCTCATATCTGGAGTGCCATCTGCTTTTTTGGGACCATTTTCTTTGGCTTCTTTTTTTGCTTCCTTAGCCTCAGCTTTTTTGTCTTTATTCTTATCACGATTATCATGTCTTCCTTCTTCTTTAGCTAATTCTCTTTCTTCTTTTGTTTGTTTTCCGTTATCGATTTTTTTAATTTTATCTTCCTTACTTTTTTTATCTTTTACTTTTTCACTTTTTAATTCTTTTTGATTCTTATCTTTTTTTGATTTTTCATTTTCATTAGTTTGTGCAACTAGAGTTGTAATTGAAATTAGTACAACTGTAAACAGGATTAGTATTTTTTTCATTTTTTTAAATTTGTATAAATGTATGAAAAATCGTGCCAAAAAAATATGTATAGTAATTATCTTAGGTAGCCTAATATTTTTAACATGCTTGCTGCTGTTTGTTCTTTGGCATAAACCCAATCTATCAACTTGCCATTTTTATCTTTTTCAATAATAATATGTTTTGGAGATGGAATTAAACAATGCTTAATGCCCCCATAACCACTAATCTGATCTTGATAAGCACCAGTATGAAAAAAGCCAATGTACAAAGGGGTTTTATTATCTGGGTCTTCTTGATCTGTATTTTTTATTTTCGGTAAAAACACTTCATTAATATGTTCTTCACTATCATAATAATCATGGCTATCACATGTAATTCCTCCTAGAACTACTCGTTGATATTCATTATCCCATTTATTAATGGGAAGCATTAAAAATTTCTCTCCAATTCCCCATGTGTCTGGTAAAGTTGTTATGAAAGATGAATCAATCATATACCAAGTTTCTCTATCATTTTGCCTTTTTTCTGATAACACACTATAAATATGTGCCATGCTTTCGCCAACAGTAAAACTTCCAAATTCTGTAAAAATATTAGGCATTGGAACTTTTGCTTTTTTACAAGCTTTTTTAATATTACCTACAATTTCATTAATCATGAACTGGTAATCGTATTCAAATTTTAATGAATGTTTGATAGGAAATCCACCACCAATATTTATTGAATCTAATTCTGGACAAATCTTTTTTAATTGACAATATAGATTGATTATTTTATTCAATTCGCTCCAATAATAAATATCATCTTTAATACCTTTATTTAAGAAGATATGAAGCATTTTTAATTGAAATTTATCTTCATATCCTTCAATTTCATCAACATAAAATTCTAAAATATCTTTTGATCTAATTCCTAATCGAGAAGTATAAAAAGGGAAATTTGGTTCTTCTTCAGCGGCTACTCTAATACCTAAACTAAAAGGATTTTTTGCTGATTTTTTATAAGCTTTAAGTTCATCAATATTATCTAAAACTGGAATTACATTTTTAAATCCACTATTAATTAATTTAGAAATTCTTGATGTATAACTTTTTTGTTTGTATCCATTACAAACAATAAATGTTTCTTTAGTTATTTTTTTTCTTTTATATAACTGGTTGATGATATCTAAATCGTATGCATACGAAGTTTCTAAGTGAATATTATGTTCTAAAGCTTCTTGTACAACAAATGAAAAATGTGAACTTTTTGTACAATAGCAATAGTTATAAGAACCTTCATATTTATGCTTTTTAATAGCATGAGCAAACATTTGCTTAGCCTTATTAATTTGCATTCCAATTTTTGGCAAGTAAGAAAGCTTTAAAGGAGTACCATGTTTCTCTATTAGATATTTTAAATCTACTCCATTAAATTCTAAATAATCTTGCTCATTAACTTCAAAACCTTCTTGAGGAAAGTGAAAGGTTTGATTTACGAGAGAATCGTAGCTATTTGTCATTTACAACTAAAAAGTGGGTTGTGAAAAATGTAATTTTTGTAAAATTAAATGTTTGAATAAATTATTCATTTTTTTTTTGTTAAGAAGACAAAATCTTCTCATCTTAATTTAAGATTTTAACTCTTGAACCTGTTTTGCTGCTTTTGTTGCAGGAATCCAAGAAGCAACAAATGCAATGATGATAATAGTACTGATTGTAAGTATAAAATCAATAGCCAACATTTTAACTGGATAATAATCTATAATAAAAGTGCCTCCTTCTAATTTTACAAAATGAAATTGTTGTTGTAAAAAGCAGATGATAAGTGAAATAAGAATACCAATTGAACCACCAATTCCTGCTAATAATAAACCTTCTGTTAAAAATATTTTTCTAATTAAAGATTCATTAGCTCCCATTGCTTTTAAAATGTGGATGTCTTTTTGTTTTTCTAAAACTAACATAGTTAATGCACCAACAATATTAAATGCAGCAATGGCAAGAATTAAACTTAATAAAGCATAGATGAACCATTTTTCAACTTGCATAATTTTAAACAAACTTCTATTCTGCTCGTATCTTGTTTCTACTATAAAATTAGATCCCAATTTTTTTTGCAAGTTCTCTTTTACTTCTTTTTCTATTGCATTTGATTTTAATTTAATTTCAACAGAAGTGTATTCATCTTCTTTAAAATCTAGCATATACCTTGCAAAAGCAATGTTGGTAAAAGCATATTTATTATCGAATTCTTGCTGAACTAAAAATGTACCAATAGGAGTGATGGTTGAACTGTTAAATCCCTCTAATGAAGTAATACTTTTTGTAGAATTTCTATTAGGTAAATACAATAAAAGAGGAGCGTAGTTATGTTCAACATCAACAGCCAAAGCATTTTCAATTCCTGCTCCCAAAATAATTTGTGGTTGTTGTTGATTGCCTAAAACAAAACTTCCTCTTTGAATATATTGTTTGATTTTATTGACTGACGTATAATTAGAATCTACTGCTTTTAAAACTACAATACTTTGTAATCCATCATTTAATAAAATTGCTTTTTCTTCAATTACACCACTAAAATTTGCAACACCTTTTATTTGTGTAAGTTGAAATAATTTTTCTTTTGGTAAAACAAATGAATGGTTGGTTGATGAAATTTTTATGTCTGCATAAAAATCAGAATACAAGCTTTTAACCAATCCTTCAAAACCATTGAAAACACTGAGTACAACAATAATTGCAGCTGTTACAACAGCAATTGCTGTAACACTAACCCATGCAATTATATTGATGGCATTAGTAGTTTTTTTTGATTTAAAATATCTCCAGGCAAAAATAAAATTCAAAATATTTTAATTTATTCTTCAATATAAATTCTTCTAACTCGTTGACTAATGGTGCTTAAAGTTTCATATGCAATGGTGTTACTCCATTTTGCCAATTGTTGTACTGGCAAGTTTTTTCCAAATACTTCAACTATGTCGTTTTCTTTAGCTTCAGGAATATCAGTAACATCAATCATCGTCATATCCATACAAACATTACCAATAATGGGTGCAAGCTTGCCATGTAAAAACATAGAAGCTTTTTCGTTTCCTAAACTTCTGCTTAAACCATCTGCATAACCAATTCTTACAGTTGCAATAACACTATCTCTTTTTAATTTTCCATTTCTATTATAGCCAATAGTTTCAGAAACTTTTACTTTTCTTATTTGTGCAATGGTTGTTTTTAAAGTTGATACAGTTTGTAACTGTAGTTGTTTATTATTTGATGAATCAACGCCATACAAACCAATTCCTAATCTCACCATATCATACTGACTAGAGTTATTTCTAAAAATTGCAGCAGAATTTGCAAGGTGTTTGATGAATGTGTAGCCAATACTTTTTTCAATTTTAAAACATGATTCTTCGAACAATTTTTGTTGATGTTTTGTAAACTCATCTTCATTTTTATCTTCACTTGCAACTAGATGACTCATGACAGATTTTACCAACATAGATTTGTTATTGTTGATGTTAGTACACAACTCTTCAATTTCATTTACATCATAACCCAATCTATTCATCCCTGTGTTGAGTTTAATATGAATTGGAAAATCTTGAATAGCTTGTTGGTTTAAGTAATTATTAAATTGATGATATAATGAAGTAGAAAAAATCTCAGGTTCCAAATTAAATTCAACTAAATCATCAAAAGTTTCTTCATCAATATTCAACACTAATATGGGTAAACTAATACCAGCTTTTCTAAGTTCAACACCTTCGTCTGTATAAGCAACTCCTAAATAATCGACTTTATTAAATTGTAAAACTTTTGCAATTTCAACACTACCACTTCCATAACTAAAAGCCTTAACCATAGCCATTGTTTTGGTCTTTGGCTCAAGATATTTTTGATATTCTTTTAAATTATGTACTAAAGCAGTTAAATTAATTTCCATTACAGTTTGATGTGTTTTTTGCTGTAACCACAAACTAATTTTTTCGAAATTATAAACTCTTGCACCCTTCAATAAAATGTATTCGTTCTTAAAATGATTCGAAGTAAAGTTGTTGAGAAACTCTTCAGTATTTTTAAAGAAACTAGCTTCTATATTTAAGTTTTGAAACTCATTTTTAAAATTTATTATTTCAGTTCCAATTCCTATAACACGAGTGATATTGCTATTTTTAATATGCTCAAAAAACTTTGAATAAACTTCAGTTTTATTTTTTTCAATACCAGTAAAATCTGATAAAATTAAAGTCTTGTTGTGTTGATGAACATTTGCATTTAAATAATCTAACGCAATGTAAAAAGATGAAATATCATTACTATAACTATCATTAATTAAAGTACAATTATTAGGAATTTTTAATAATTGCATTCTCATATCAACAGCATGTAATCCTTGTATTCTTTTTTGAATTTCGTTGATAGAAATTTTCAAATAGAACATTGTAAGGCAACAGGTATATATATTGTGTAATGAAGCATCATCAGTAAAAGGGATAGATAATTCAAAAACTTCTTCTTTAAACTTTGCTTTTACTTGAGTATGGTTAGGTTGTTTTTCTTCAAAAATAATTCTTAAAGTATCTGTCTCTTTTTTTCCACAACTTAATAATTTTCCTGAAAAATTATTTTGTATAAATTGATTAACTTTTTCATTTTCTGAATTAGTTATTAAAACTTCAGAAGCTGTAAATAATTTTATTTTTTCAATAATTTTTTGTTCTTCACTTTCAAAGCCATCATTATGTGCATTTCCAATATTGGTTAAAATACCAATGGTTGGTTGAATGATTTTTTGAAGATTGTCCATTTCCTTCATAGTAGAAATTCCAGCTTCAAATATGGCAAGATTATGATCTGCTTTCATTTGCCAAACACTTAATGGAACTCCTATTTGCGAGTTATAACTTCTGGGACTACGAACAATATTAAAATCATCTTGTAATAGCTGATATAGCCATTCTTTAACTATGGTTTTTCCATTGCTGCCTGTAATTCCAATTACAGGATATTGAAATTGGGCTCTATGTTTACTGGCTATTAATTGTAGGCTTTGTAAAACATTCTTAACCAAAAGAAAATTGGCTAATGGGAATTTTTTAGAATTGAAATTTTCTTCAACTACAAAATTTCTAACACCTCTATTGTAAACTTCATCTATAAAAATATGCCCATCTCTTCGTTCTGTTTTTAATGCAAAAAATAAAGCATGAGGCGGTACTGCAATTTTTCTACTATCAATTACTAAATGCTCAATGATATCATTATTTAAAATGACTGATTTGCAAATAATGAATTCTGATATTTGTTGAATTGAATAAGCCATTTATTCTTGATCAAGTTTTTTGGCAACAGAATAAGTTTCCCATTTTGCAATAACAGCTTTCATATCATCTGGCAATTCACTATCAAAATACATTTCTTTATTTGTTGTAGGATGTATGAAGCCTAATGTTTTTGCATGTAAAGCACAACGTGGACAAACTTCAAAACAATTATCTACAAACTGTTTGTATTTAGTATACACTGTTCCTTTTAAAATTTTGTCTCCACCATATTCCCAATCATTAAAAAGTGTATGGCCCTTGTATTTCATGTGTACTCTTATCTGATGTGTTCTTCCAGTTTCTAAAACACATTCAACAAGAGTTACATAATAAAAACGTTGTAAAACTTTAAAGTGAGTGGTAGCATTTTTCCCAATAGTTTCATCTTCATACACAGTAAACATTTTTCTGGATTGTGCATGACGAGCAATATTGCCATGAATGGTTCCTTCATCATCCTTAATATCACCCCAAACTAAAGCAACATATTTTCTTTGAACTGTATGATTAAAAAATTGTTTAGCTAAATGTGCAGCTGCATGTGGTGTTTTAGCTAAAACCAAAAGGCCTGTTGTGTTTTTATCAATTCTGTGTACTAAACCATAACGTGGCAAATCATCTTCTGTAAGATTTGGATTTTGTTGCATTAGATGATAGGCAACCCCATTTAACAAAGTTCCTGAATAATTTCCAAGTCCAGGATGTACGACCATATTAGCAGGTTTATAAACCACCATTACATCATCATCTTCATAAACAATATTCAGATTTAAATTTTCTGGTAAAATATCTGAAATATCTGGATTGTGTTCAGTCATGAGAATTAACTCATCACCTGGTTTAATCTTGTAATTATTCTTTACAATTTTTCCATTTACTGTTAAAAACCCAGCTTCTATGGCTTGTTGAATTTTATTACGAGTAGCATTTTCAATTCTAACTTGTAACCATTTATCAACTCTTGTTGGCGATTGGCCAGCATCTATAACAAAAGATTTTTTTTCATATAAATCTTCTGCTTGTTGATTAACCTCTATTTCTTCTATGTCTTGCATTGCAGCAAATATATTGAAGACTGGATTGTGAACTTCAGGTAAGTTGTTTGTTGTATTTTATTTCCCTTTTTCCTTAGCCCAAGAATCTTTTAAAGTTACTGTTCTATTGAAAATGAGATTTTCAGTTGTACTTTCTTTATCTAAACAGAAATAACCTTTACGTAAAAATTGAAATCTATCGTTCAAGTTAGCTGATGATAAAGATTTTTCAGCAACTGCTGTTTTTAAAACAACTAAAGAATGTTCATTAATATGATCTTTAAATTCACCTTCAGCACCATCAACATCTTCAACTTTAAACAATCTATCATATAAATTAATGGTAACTGGAACTGCTTCTTTACAACTCACCCAATGAATAGTACTTTTTACTTGTAAACCACTGGTATCATGTCCACTTTTGCTTTCAAGAAAATAAGTACATTTTAATTCAACAATATGTCCAGCATAATCTTTTATCGCTTCATCACATTGAATAGTATAAGCACTTTTTAAACGAACCATTTGTCCTGGTGCTAATCTGAAATATTTTTTTGGAGGATTTTCCATGAAATCTTCTCTTTCAATAAAAATTTCATTGCTAAATAAAACTTCACGTTCTCCACCATTTTCATCTTCAGGATTATTTTCAATATGAACAATTTCATCATTTGAAAAATTGGTAATGGTAACTTTTATTGGGTCAAAAACCACCATTCTTCTTTGTGATGATTTATTCAAATCTTCTCTAACACAAAACTCCAATAATCCAATATCTACAATGTTTTCACGCTTTGCAATACCGATTCTATCACAAAACTCTCTAATGCTAGATGCAGGATAACCTCTTCTTCTCATACCACTAATTGTTGGCATTCGAGGGTCATCCCATCCATTTACAAATCCATCATTTACCAATGAAAGTAATTTTCTTTTACTCATTACCGTGTAATTCAAATTACGACGAGCAAATTCATATTGATGTGATGGAAATATTTCTAGTTTTTCAATTAACCAATCGTATAATTCTCTGTGTGGAATAAACTCCATGGTACAAATACTGTGAGTAATGTTTTCAATTGAATCACTTTGCCCATGTGCAAAATCGTACATTGGATAAATACACCATTGATCTCCTGTTCTATGATGATGTGCATGTTTAATTCTATAAATTAATGGATCTCTCATTAACATATTTCCAGCTGCCATATCAATTTTTAGTCTTAAAACTTTTGCACCATCTTCATATTTACCTGCTCTCATTTTTTGAAATAATTGAAGATTTTCTTCAGTACTTCTATCTCTAAATTTACTATTAACACCTGGCTGAGTTGGTGTTCCTTTTTCTTGTGCAATTTGTTCTGCTGTGCTATCATCAACATACGCTAAACCTTTATTGATAAGGGTTACAGCAAATTGAAATAATTGTTCAAAATAATCACTGGCATAATATTCATTCTTCCATTGAAAGCCTAACCACTTAATATCTTCTTTAATGCTATCCACATATTCTGTATCTTCTGTAACAGGATTTGTATCATCAAATCTTAAATTGGTATAGCCTTTATATTTTTGTGTTAATCCAAAATTTAAACAAATAGCTGAGGCATGACCCATATGTAAATAACCATTGGGTTCAGGAGGAAATCTCGTTACAATAGATTCATATTTACCCGACTTTAAATCGTTTTCAATAATTTCTTCAATAAAATTTAAACTACGTTCTTCACTCATATTTAATAATTGGTTGGCAAATTTAAGGTTTAGTTAATCAACTGCTTTGTGTTATTGGGTTTACTATAAATTTCAATCCCTTATTTTCGCAAAAATTTATAATGAGCGTTTCAGAAAAACTTGCACAAATGAAAAACGAAAAAGCAGCAGCAAACTTGGCCTTAGGATTAGAATTCTTAGCAAAAAATAAAGAAAGAGAAGGAGTAGTTGAAACTGAAAGTGGTTTACAATACGAAGTTTTAACAATGGGAACTGGTGAAAAACCTTGGCCTACTCATAATGTTACTTGTCATTATCATGGAACTGTAATTGATGGAACTATTTTCGATAGTAGTGTTAAACGTGGTGTTCCTGCAACTTTTCCTTTAAATATGGTGATTAAAGGTTGGACTGAAGGCTTACAATTAATGCCAGTTGGTAGTAAGTTCAGATTTTTTATTCCACCACATTTAGGTTATGGCGAAAGACAAGTTAGTGCAGTTATTGGGGCAAATTCTACTCTAATTTTTGATGTAGAGTTGATTAGCTTTAAATAATTACAAGTCACTAATTTTCACAAAATCTTTTGGTCGAACACCTTTTTCTGTTTGTTGTAAACTGCAACATTCATTAGTAGCATCGTGTTCAAAAAATAGTAGATAATTATTTTCAACAGCTTCAGATAAGAAAGATTTTTTCTCGTTCAAACTAGTTAAAGGAAACATATCGTAAGCCATTACATAAGGGATTGGAAGATGTGCTGCAGATGGCAATAAATCTGCCATATAAATTATAGTGTGATCTTTATATTTTATTTGTGGCAACATCATAGCATCGGTATGTCCATTTACAATTTTGTAAGATAAACTAGGAAGAATATTTGATGCAATGGTTTGTAGAGGATTTGCAGCAATTTGTGAAATGCTTGCTGCTGCATGATTTGCTGAGTTTACACCATCAATAAATTTTAATTGTCCACTTTCTTGAATGGGTAAAATATTTTCTTTTAAAAAAGAAGCTTTTTCTCTATCGTTGGGTTGTGTTGCCCATTGCAAATGTAATTCATTACTCCAATAAGTTGCATTTTTAAAAGCAGTTTGCAGTTTATCATTCACTCGTTCAACACTTCCACCACAATGATCAAAATGTAAATGAGTTAATACCACATCGGTTATATCATCCTTGCTGAATCCATTTTTTGCTAAAGATTTTTCAAGAGTATCATCACCATTTAAATAATAATGAGAAAAGAATTTAGCTTCTTGTTTTGTACCAATGCCATTATCAATTAAAATCAATTTATTACCATCTTTAATCAGTAGAGAACGCATAGCCCAATTGCATAAGTTATTTTCATCTGGTGTGTTTAACTTTTGCCATATAGATTTTGGAACAACACCAAACATAGCACCACCATCTAACTTAAAAAAACCTGTATTAATTGAGTAGAGATTCATATTGAATTACTATTTACGAAGTACAAAGTGAAATTTACGATTTACAAAGTACGAATTACGAGTTAGAAGTTCAAATAAAAAAAATCATTAATAATTTATCATTAATCACTAATCATTACTTCTTCTTTCATTTTTACAAAAAGTAAAAGCACCATTCCTATAATAAAGAAACTCATGATAGCAAGAATAGAGTTTCTCATGCCTCCTAAAAATTCTGCAACTAAACCAAACGACATAGTGCCTAAAACAGTACCAGATTTTTCACAAATATCATAAAAACTAAAATAAGAGGCAGTATCGTGTGTTGGAGGTAAAAGCTTTGAATAAGTAGATCTACTCATAGATTGAATACCACCCATTACCATTCCAACACAAAATGCAAGCACAAAAAATTGCATAGGTGTTTGAATAAAATATGCTCCAATACAGATTCCTATCCATATTGAAATAAGAATAAATAATGTAAGAATATTATTAGTAGCTTTTGATATTCTTGAAAACAACAATGCTCCAAAAATGGCAACTACTTGAATGATTAGAACAGTAAGAATAAGTTGTGTAGTTTCCATTTTCAACTCTTCTGAAGCAAAATAAACAGCAACATACATTACAGTTTGAACGCCCATGTTATAAAAGAAAAATGCTCTTAAAAATTTTCTTAATCTAGGATAATGTATTAATTCCTTAATAACTTTTTTTAATTCTTTATAACCATCTGAAAAAATATTTTTTTGTTTACTTTCTTTTATATTAGGAATTGATTTTGGTAAATGTTTAAATGCAATTTGAGCAAATCCTGCCCACCAAATTCCAACTGCTAAAAAAGATAATCTTGTTGGCATTGCACCATAACCCCAATTAAGTTTATCGTTCATCATTATAAAGGCTAAGCAAACTAACATTAATAAAACACTGCCTATATAACCCATTGCAAAACCTCTTGCACTGATTTTATCATGGTCATCTTTATGTGCAATTTCTGGTAGATAGGAGTTGTAAAAAACAATACTGCCACAAAATCCTATTGAAGCAATAATTGAGCAGATAATTCCAAGACTAATATGCTCTTTAGTAAAGAAAAACATAGTTGCACAAGCTGTAGAACCTAAGTAACAAAAAAATTGCATGAAAGATTTTTTGTTTCCACGAGCATCAGCTATTGATGAAAGTATTGGAGATAAAAATGCAATTAGTAAAAATGAAAATGCAATAGAATAAGAGGCTAAAGCTGCTCTATCATAAGTTCTTCCAATAAAGTTTACTTGTTGTGGTACAATGATGGAGTAATAAGCTGGGTAAATGGCTGAAGTAATAATTAATGAATACGAGCTATTTGCCCAATCGTACATAGTCCAAGCACGAATTACTTTTTTTGAAGCAGTTTCCATTTGGTGTAATTAAGAGTTAAGAATTACGAATTATGAATTTAAACTCTTAATTCATAATTCTTCATTCATAATTATTTTATAATTCCTTGTTGTAACAATATTAATACAATACAGCCAATAATAATTCTATACCAACCAAAAAGTTTAAATCCATGTTTTTGTAAATAACTTATGAAAAACTTAATAGCCAATAATGCAACAATAAATGCTACTGCATTACCAATCATTAATAAAGCAATATTATCTGAGCTTTTTAGTATACTTGGATTTGTTTGAAAAGATTTTAATAGTTTATAACCTGTAGCAGCAAACATTGTAGGCACAGCTAAGAAAAAAGAAAACTCAGCAGCTGCACTTCTGGTTAATTTTTCACTCATGCCACCAATAATACTTGCTGCACTTCTGCTTACTCCAGGAATCATTGCTAAGCATTGCCAAAAGCCAATAATAAATCCTTTTTTATAACTAATATTTTCTTCATTTTCAATGGTTGGATTCTTGAAAAAATTATCTATAAATAATAAAAAAATTCCTCCAACTAATAAACTAATAGCAACTGTTAATGGACTTTCTAATAACTCATCAATCTTATCATTCAATAATTTGCCTAATACTAAAGCTGGAATTACAGCAATAATTAATTTTAAATAAAACTGCCATTTACTAAAATCAAAAAATTTCTTCCAATACAACACAACAACAGCAAGTATTGCACCTAGTTGAATGGCAATTTCAAAAAGTTTTACAAATTCATCTTTCTCAATTCCCATTAATGAACTGGTAATAATCATATGTCCTGTTGAAGAAATGGGTAAATACTCAGTTAAGCCCTCAATAATTGCAATGATGATTGATTGTATTAAATTCATAGTTAAAATAAAAAAGCGGTGAAACACCGCTTGATAAAAAATTAGATTGCTTTATTCTTTTTAAAGATGGCATAAATCTCAAGCACTAGTCCTAATAAAATTAAAATAGGAGCAACAGTTATTCTTGTTGTACTGTACACTACATTTTTATCAAAAACATTTGAGTCAACATTTTTACCTCCAGTCATTAAAAAAATACCAAGCAAAATCACTGCTCCACCAATCATCATCCAAATGTAATTTTCTTTGCCAAATAATGGCTTCATGTTATTTTGTTTACTTGTACTCATTTTAATTAATTAAAGTTGTGCAATATTAAGGAGTTTCTGTAAGTTATTCTATCGATTTTTCATTTCATATTAATCTATTAAGTAAGTCTGA
>JAYVBS010000138.1:0-3296 GCA_043750315.1 Chitinophagaceae bacterium | reverse complement strand
TTACCAAGCCTTATTAATAAACTGGAGAAAGTAGGCTGCTCCGAACCGGTTGTTGGCCTGGTTGTGCCAACCGGTTATTCATTTAACCTCGATGGCACTTCTATTTATCTCACCATGGCTGCAGTTTTTTTAGCACAGGCAACCAATACGCCGCTTGATATTGGCCATCAGATTACCTTATTGCTGGTTTTATTACTTACATCAAAAGGGGCAGCAGGTGTAACCGGCAGCGGCTTTATTGTACTCGCCGCAACCCTGCCAACAGTAGGTCATATACCGGTTGCAGCCATTGCATTAATTTTTGGTATCGATCGTTTTATGAGCGAGGGAAGAGCCATTACAAATATTATCGGCAATACTATTGCTACCATTGTTGTTGCAAAATGGGAAAAAGAAATTGATATGGAAACCGCTAAAAAACTAATAGGGTAATAAAGGTGGGAATGTTTTGCAGGGATTTGACAGATAGAAAAATCTAATCTCTTTAGTGTTTTCTGAACTGAATACTGTAGCCAATAGGCTTGAAGGTAATGGTTTTTGAGTTTAAGAAATTGGCGGTTCAGTGGTTACAAGAAGTTCAGTTTTCCAATCAAACATTTGTTGGAGCAGACAGTTTTGTACTCCGAAATCGCCAACTTCTTGTAGCTACAAACGTTAGTTGTAATTTTTTTAGAGACCATGAAAATTTATAAAAAATTTTTCAACAAAACAAGACCTACACCATCAAAGCTGACAATTCAGACCATTTGATGAACTATAAATTTATAGTAGGGCTGGATTACTATGGACAAACCAAATAAAATTTAAGCTATTTTTTGATAATTATTCACATAAGGTTTTTGGTTATTAACAACGGCTGCTATTCTTAACACCAGTTTATTTTTAATGGCATTTAATACTAGCATTCCATTTTTGCCTTCTGCCTTTTTGCGATCAAAGTAATCTTTAAATTCTGGGGTATATTTAATGCTGGTTAGGGCACACATATGCAACATCTTTTTCAGTTCTTTATTGGCCATTTTATGCACCCGGCTTTTGCCTTTTATAGTAGAGCCACTGCTGTGTTCAAAAGGCACCACACCTACATAACTGGCTAGTTGTTTACCACTGATTACTTTGTTAAATTTCATTAAATGCTAGTTATTGAAATAAATGATTTGAATGTTTTTTCAATACTTTCAATGTTGGCTTTTACTTTAAACAATATTCCATTTTTCTGTGTTGTTTAATATTATCTCTCCGACTTTCTCTTTAAATTTTGTGATTTGGATTAATAACTAATCAACTATTGAATTTTTTAAAGCTTGATTAACTAGTTTATTAGCTAAAGGAAATAAAATATTATTTTCTAAATGAACATGTTGATGCAAATTTTCTTCAAACTCTTTTAACTCAGCAATTGTTAGTTTAAACGTGGTACACATATCTTCAAGTATGCTATAATTATTTGTTAGATTTCTAATTTCGTTTAATGCATTGCCAACAAATTCATGCTCTTTTTCCATAACATCTATTGGCATTTTTAAATCATTATTATTTATGCCAGTAGTTTTATTATAATTTAGTGATAACTCTATTTCACGAATTTTTGGAAATAAAACCATCTCTTCTTTTTCCATATGCAAAACCAATTCTTTATTTACTTCTTCAAATATCTCTAACACTTTTATCATGTATGGAAAATTAGATCCATGTTTATAAACAACTTTATCTAAATGTGCAGTGATTGTTGGTAAGGCTTGCTTAACATAAAAATGATGATGAAGAATAATATAGCTAATTAGTTCTTCGGCTTTCATTTGTTCAAAATTTTTGGAATCTATTTTATTATTCAAAACAATATCTAATTCATTTAAAATTTGTTCAAGTGGTAATCCTTTTTCCTCACATGCTGCAGCCAAAGTTCTTTTTCCTTTACAACAAAAATCTAAATTGTATTTTTCTAAAATTTGTGCAGACTGAAATTTTTCTGTTACTATAGATGCTAATGATTGCTCAGCTAAATTGTTCATATTATTAATTTTTGTAAAGGTGACTCTTGTATAACTAATGATTTATGATTGAAATCACTTTAGTTTTAAATAACCCAATTAGTAATAAAAGTGTACTTACAAAAAGAAAGAAGGCTGTAACTAATAAAGCTTCATTAATGTAAGGAATAATAGTATAACTTAATGCTGATAAGCCTTGTAGCATTAACAATACTTCGTTAACAATTATAAAAAATGTAAAGAATAATACAGCTTTTTTTATTAATCTATTTTGACTAAAAATTTCAAATGTTAAAATGTATACAAGAATTGATAAACTAATTATTCCCAACAAAACCAAATGAAGATAACCTATTACAATGGGCCTAAAACCAAAAGCAAAATCGCTTAATGAAGGATGAATTGAAACTAATTGTAATAAGATTTTTATGGTTGTAGCAACTGCAACCATAACCAATAAGTTTCTTATTAATTTGCCACTAATATTTTTTTTTATTTTTAAGTAATTACATTTTAAATGATATATAAGAAATATCCAAGCTATACATTGTGCTATAGCAGCTAATACGATTATTATATAAATCCATAAGGGCAACTTCATCCATAAAGCAGATAAGAAAAAAGCTGGAATTAAAGCGAAAGAGAAAAGATAAAATACAAGCTTTAATTTAAACTCATCAATAAAACTTTCGAAATAGTGAGATGTAATCAAACCCATACAAGCAAAGAAGAACCAGCCATTATACTGAAAATGTAAAAAGAAATATTGGGCAAGTAAATAAAAATTTTGATGCACAATTTTATTGGCCATTAAAAATGCTAAAGCAAATGCACCTAGTGATGATAAAACATTACTTAATAATGCTACTTTAAACCACCAAATACTTATTTTATTTGTTTTAATCTTATTAAAATCTTTCCAAACTATAATAGTAAAAAGGTACCCAATGAAAATTGAAAGTGTTGAAAATGTAATTGAAATAGTTCCATATCCTTCCAAAACAAATGAAACTAACATACCCCAAGCAGCAACGAGATTTAATTTTAATAAAAACTGATATTTATTAAATAAATCTTTATTCAATTTTTTATTTAAAAAAGTAACAATTAAAACCATTAAGGTTTGAGTAATCCAACCTGTAAATGCAAAATGAGAATGTGCATGAAGCAAGTGTTTTTGGTCTACTATTGGAAAAGGAAGTAGAATTTTATATCTTAAACAAACACCAAGTACAGTAACTAATAAAAGATTTACAATAGAAATTTTTATCCATTGAAATAAGTTCAACTTCATAATAATTATTT
>JAYVBS010000137.1:0-7647 GCA_043750315.1 Chitinophagaceae bacterium | reverse complement strand
CCATCATCAGGGTTAGTTTTTTATATAATACCTCTCTTATTAATTTTTGCTTTAATACCAGCTATTACATTTTCAATCACAAAACAAAAAAGACACATTGGTTGGGCTGTATCGTTTTTTTTATGTTTATTATTAGGTAGTGGAGGAACTACTCCTTTACCAAAATTAATTTTAGGAAGCAATGCATTTAATATTTTAACACTCGACAGATTTGGTTTTTGGGCTTCAATTATTGCCATTCCTTTTATAGCAAAATTTTTACTATCATTTATTGCAGGACCAGTAAAAGAATTTTGGGTAAAGCAATATAAAAACACTACTCATTTTATTTTATTGGGAACAACTGGATTATCTTATTTCTTATTTCTGATTTTTATTTTTCATCTTGGAAGTTTCAGACCTCTTCAACCAAAAGAAATCGAAATTCAACCTATGTTGAATTTTTTAAACAGAGATGATCACATGCGTTGGCGATATCTCACTTTAGGTTTTGGAGATCAAATGGCTTGGCTTAGTGCAAACTCTTTAGCAGCAACAGTTGATGGCAATTATCACTCTGCAAGAAGATTACCAGAATTAACATCAAGACCAATTGAACGTTTAGAAAATGCAAAATTTTCTGGCGAAGCTGGTATTGCATCATTAAACGATTTTTTAACTTATGCAGAAAAGTATAATTTAAAATATGTTTTTAGAAATGATAGATATTACGATCCACTACTTTATTATACAGGCTGGAGTAGAACAATTCGATTAGAAAATGGAATTATGGTTTGGGAGAAAGGAAATATTAGTACTATACAACCTATACAACCAAAACAAATTTCTCCACTACTAAAAAATCTCTGGGGTATTGTTCCATTAAGTAGTTTGGTAATAGCCTTTTTCTTAACCTTATTGTATATCAAAAAATATAAAGAAGAAAATTATTTTGAAACAGATTTAAATAATACAGAAACATATCCAAAAAAAGTTATCCTTTCATCGTCGTTATTACCAATTATTTTCTTTTCATCATTTTTATTAAAAGAAGTTTATGAGTTGTTATTACATAGAGAACAAAAGAATCCTACAACATCTGTATTAAATTATTACAATCATCTCGATTTTCAACGATTCGAAAATGCATTTCATTTTTTTAAACCAACTCCAACTTACCCACTCGATCAATATTTATTAGAGAAGTCAGTTAACGATGGAGGAATTTTACCATCTTATGCAAAATTGGATACAATAAGTGTAAAAGAAATTTATAACAGAAACGATTCTGCTTTAGTTGAAGTAAACACAAGATGGAGAACTGCATTGGGTTTTAGAACAAAAGTTGATTCTTTAAATCTTGTAAAAGAAAATAGTAAATGGTATATACTTCCACAACAATTCATTGCAGAAATTCCTGATGAACAAATGAGAAGTTATACTTATACTTTATTTAAAAAACAAGGTAAAAGAGTAATTAGTAGTTTTCCAACGGTTAAAGATGATAGAGTTAAAAAACCTTTTGCAGCTTTTAAACAAGCACATTTAATTAGAAATAATAATCAGAATTTTATTACAGGAGAAATTATTAATGCAGATGATATTCCTATAAACATTGCATTAAAAGTTGTAGTAAATTATCAAAATAATACTTCAAAAAACTTTTATCCCACATTTGCTTTTCAATATAATCTTTCTCCGAAAGCAAGTACATTTTTTCAAGTTGATATTGATAATTCTACATTACTGGATTCGTTAAAAGTAAAGTCAATTGAAATTTATGCAGAAACAGATGTTAGTGAAAGAGGATATATACATGGAGGAACTCCAGGCTACTCAGTTGCTACAATTACAAATGATTCTTTAAATATTCATACGAATTTTTATAATGAACTTACAACAGAAATTAATATTCCAGGAATATTAATTGCCGAAAAAGATGATTCAGGAAATATTTGGCAAACACAGTTAGCACTTCACACAATAGCTGTTAGAAGTGGTTTAAAAATTGATTTTAATACTCACTTTAAAAAAATTCAATCAAAGGCTTTAATGCTTAAAGATATTCCTATTAATTTTTTTATTAATGGACAAAAAAGATTTGTTTTACCAACTCAAAAAGATGAAATAGCCCAAAAAAATAAAGGCATTGCCATTTTACCTCATTGTTTTATTAGTCAAGAAATTTATTTACAATGAGAAAATTATTATTACATATACTGCTCATTTTTTTATTTTCAACTTGTAGAAAGCAGTTGATACAACAACCGATTTTAGTTAATGGATTATCAGTAATAGTATTATCAAATGATACAATTCAATTTAAAACAAAAGATAGAAATTGGGAAGTTTGTTTACAAAGTTTTATTCAACCTTTACCACTGCAAATTCAATACAACGATTCTGGTTTTACTGTAAGTTTAAAAAATCAATTTGGCGTAATTGAAGGTCCTGCACAAATTATCTTAAGCAATAATGACCAAACATTTTTTTATTCAATTACATTAAAAAATAAAGTTTCAGATTATATCATAAAAAAAGATTACAGATCACCAAAAACTGTAAATCCAGATAGTAGTTTACAACATCAACGCATGATTCATAACATTGATATTTATAGAAATCTATTGACACTAAACAAGAATTATTTTCACGAAGAAATGATATCGTTATCTCCAAAAGTTGGAGTTTATATGGCTATTAAAGAACAATCATTAACATCATTTTATGTTCAAGCAGGTTCTTGTGTTTCAATAAAATTAAAATCGGTTTTTGATAAAGAAAAAAAAGTATTTAAAGTAACTACTGATTTACTTAAAGATAAATACAACAATCAAGTTGCAGATGGAACAACAGTAGCATTTATTTATAATGATAAAAAAGAAACTTACAGAATGGAAGCTGCTTTGCTAAATGGCATTGCAACTGTATATATTCCTTATGAAAATAAAAATTATACAGTTTTAGCTAAAATAAATAATACAAAGTCTAATGCAATTCAATTAACCCAATAATGCTACGAATACTTTTTATATCATTCATTTTTCTAGTTACAGGTTTTCTTTTTCTACAAGGAAGAATAAAAGAAGAAAATCCTGAAAAACCAATTTTTTTAAGAGTTGACGAAATAGCAGAAGCACATCAAACAGAAATAAAAACTACAATACATTCTATCTATAAACCAGATTCTTTTCAACTTGAAATGTTGAAAAAAGATTATAGCAATATTTGGGCTCATCTTAATCATTTATATAATACTAACGATGTTGAAGTTGGCAAAGAATATTTTACAGAAGATTGGTTTAAGCAAATTTGTTTACACTATAAGGGAACTGTTGAACCTACAATTTCTAGAACAGATGAAGAACATAATCTTCATATACAAAACTGGGCTTGGGACGGATTAGTATGCACAGCAATTGATAGTAATGTTATTTTTAAATATCAATTGCCAAACTGTTTTATTAAAAAAACAAAAGCAAATATTGCAGTGGTTTTATTAATTCAAGGAGATCATTGGCGAATTGATGCTATTAGAATAATTGATGAAAAAAATATATAATAAATAGAAATAGAAAAATTATGAAAATTGCTTTTATCTCTCCATATCCTCCAAGCCAAGTAACATTAAACGAATATGGATATCATTTAATAAGAAGTTTTGTTGGCAAGCCCGACATAGAAAATATTTATGTACTTACAAATCATCTCGAAAACAATGATGATTATAAACGATACGATATTGATGGAATTGAAATTATTCCTTGTTGGAAATTCATTAATTTTTTTACATTTTATCATCTCAAAAAACAATTAGAAAAATTAAAACCCGATGCAGTTATTTTAAATCTTCAGTTCATGACTTTTGGAGAAGGAAAAATACAAGCAGCCTTAGGTTTGCTTACACCTTGGGTTTGTAAACTTTTAAAAATTCCAAGTATTGTTATACTACATAATATTACAGAAACTGTTAAGCTAGATACAATTGGAATGGCCGATAGTAAATGGAAAGGCGATTTATTTTTATGGATTGGAAAACAAATCACCAAGTTTATTTTAAAAGCAGATTTAGTTGGAGTTACTATTTCTCAATATGTAGATATTTTAAAAGAAAAATATAAAGCAGAAAATATTATTCTCTTACCGCATGGGAACTTTGAATTGCCTGAAAGAAGTTATTTACCAAATCCTTTACCACATATCAACTTAATGGCATTCGGGAAATTTGGTACTTATAAAAAAGTTGAAGTAATGTTAGATGCAGTTAAGATTTTAAAAAACAAGTATCCTAATTTAAAATTTATTTCAACAATTGCTGGAACAGATAACCCTAATGTTAAAGGATATTTAGATGGAGTAAAAGAAAAATATAAAGATCTTGAAAATGTAATTTTTACAGGTTATGTTGCAGAAGAAGATGTAGAAAAAATATTTAAGGATAGTACTTTATTATTTTCCCTTACACCACAACAACAGGAAGTTCAGGAATTTTACATCAAGCAGGTAGCTATGCAAGAGCTTGTATTTTACCTAAAATAGATGATTTAGAAAGAGTAGTTGAAGAAGAAGGTTATGGTGGTGCTTATTTTGAAACAGACAATGCAGAAAGTTTAGCAAATGCAGTAAGTTATTTAATAGAAAATCCAGATGAAAGAGTAAAAATGGAAGATATGAATTACACTGCAGCAAAGGGTTTGCCAATGAACGAATTAGCACAATGGTATTTAAGCCACATACAATCTTTAATTGAAAACAAATAGTTGTGGAGAAAGTAATTAAAAATATTATTCTTTGGGGATTAAATTTATTTTATCCAATTTTTAGAAGAGTATTTTCATTTCAAGTATATGCATACTTATCTGTAGGTACAGCAAATACGTTTTTTAATATTAGTTTGTTTATTCTTTTTTATTTTTTGTTTAATAATGTTTTTCAATTTTCATTATTTGAATTTGCAATAAAAACTTTTTCGGTTGAACTAGCTACAATATTTTCTTTTTTAATTTCTGTGCCAACAGGTTTTTGGCTAAATAAAAATTTTGCATTTACCGAAGCTTCTAATGAAAAAAAAGAAAAATTAAAACAATTTAGTAAATACTCTTTAGTGGCACTTCAAGGTCAGTTTACTGATTATCTTTTAACAAAAGGCATGATTATATTTTTAAATATTAATGCCAATGTAGCCTATTTAATTTCTACAGTTATTATGCTATTGCTTACTTATTTTTTACAGAAATATTTTACATTTAAAACAAAAAAAACACCTGCAAAATAATTGTAAGTGTTTGATTATCAAGTGACCGCGTTAGGATTCAAACCTAAAACCTTCTGATCCGTAGTCAGATGCTCTATTCAGTTGAGCTACGCAGCCAATTCAGTTTAAATTTTCAAACTGGGCTGCAAATATAATATGTCGTTGGTTAATGCACAAATGATAAATCTGATTAATAAAACTTTTGTGTCCTTATATTGCAAACTCATTTGTATTTATGTGCGGTATCGCTGGCATTATTTCTACTCAAAAAGATTTTGTTCAACAGAGTCATTTACAAAAAATGGCTGATTCTTTGTCTCATCGTGGGCCCAATGCTGAAGGATTTTGGATGAATGAGATTCATTCAATTGGCTTTGCACATAGAAGGCTCTCCATCATTGATTTAAATTCATCAGCAAATCAACCTTTTCATTATTTACATTGTACAATTATTTATAATGGTGAGATATATAATTATTTAGAACTAAAAGATCTTTTAAATACAAAAGGTTTTACTTTTTCAACTCAGTCAGATACAGAAGTAATTCTTGCTGCATATTTATTTTGGGGTAATGATTTCTTATGCGAATTGGATGGCATGTTTGCATTTGCAATTTATGATAATCACAAGCATGAAATTTTTATTGCTAGAGACAGATTTGGAGAAAAGCCATTCTATTATCATATTCAAAAAAATGAAACTCAAACTCATTTATATTTTGCAAGTGAAATAAAAGCTTTATGGACAGTTGGAATCGAAAAAGAAATTCATCAGCAACAAATGTTGAATTATCTAACATTAGGTTTTACTTCAAATCCTATTAATGCATCTGAAACTTTTTATCAAAATATTAATGCATTACCAGCTGGTCATTGTATTACAATTTCTTTAAACTCTAATTCAATTTCTCAAAAAAAATGGTACAATTTAGAGAAAGTTATAAGTCGGAAAGACGGAAAAGTCAGTGAGAAAATCAATCATTTTTCTCGCTTGTTTCAATCATCCATTCAAAAAAGATTAAGAAGTGATGTTGCAATTGGTACAAGCTTAAGTGGTGGAATTGATAGTTCATGTATTATAGCAAATATTCATCTACTTTCTGAACAATATCATTATCAACCCACAACTTTTACAGCTTCATTTCCTGAATTTGAAAAAGATGAAACTCAGTACAGCAAGCAAGTTGCAGCACAATTTAACTTAAACCAACATTTCATAACTCCAACTGTTGATGACTTAATTTCTAAGTTTGAACTACTGTTGTATCATCAAGAAGAGCCCTTGCAAAGCAGTAGTGTGTTTACACAATTTATGGTTTATGAAAAAGCTAAAGAACAAAATATTGCTGTTTTGTTAGATGGACAAGGTGCTGATGAAATTCTTGGTGGATATAAAAAATACACTCATTGGTTTTTGCAGGAATTGTTGTTGAAAAATATTTTTAAATTTTCGAAAGAAAAATCTTTACTAAAGACTAATGAGTTTTTAGAACAATGGAATTTTAAAAATTATTTTGCTGCAATTATGCCAGATGTTACTGCTGGTCAGCTTACAAAAAAAGCTACTCAACAACAAGCACAAAATAGTTTTATTAATAAAGATTATTTACTTCAAAACCAAAACAAACAAACGCTTCAAAAGCCTTTCATTCAGGGCTTGAATAATATTTTACATTTTAGTACAATAAATTTTGGCTTACAGGAATTATTAAGATATGCAGATAGAAATTCTATGGCTCATAGTAGAGAAGTTCGTTTGCCTTTCTTAAGTCATGAATTAGTTGAATTTGTTTTTTCACTTCCCTCAAAATATAAAATCAACAAAGGTTTTACCAAATGGATTTTAAGAGAATCTGTAAAAGATATGTTACCAAAAGAAATTGTTTGGCGTAAAGGAAAAATTGGTTATGAACCTCCACAAGCACAGTGGTTACAAGATGCTAAAATGAAAGATATGATTATGGAGAGTAGAAAAATTTTGGTAGAAAAAAATATTCTCAATTCTTCCATCATGCAACAAAATGTTCATGCATCAAATGCACATGATGCCAATAATATGGATTGGCGAATTTTATGTGCTGCTGCTATTTTTAAATAGAAAATTAAAATTCAAACTACATCTTTGCAAATACAATAATCATTATGAAATTAGAAACTAAAATTATACATGCTGGAATGACTCCAGACCCAAGCACAGGATCTGTTATGGTGCCTATTTATCAAACCAGTACTTACGTTCAGTCTGCACCTGGTAAACACAAAGGTTTTGAATATGCCAGAAGTCAGAACCCTACTCGTTTTGCTTTAGAGGAAGCCTATGCTCAAATTGAAAATGGAAAGTATGGTTTAGCTTTTAGTAGTGGAGTTGCTGCAACAGATGCAGTAATAAAATTATTAGCCCCAGGCGATGAAGT
>JAYVBS010000136.1:0-7679 GCA_043750315.1 Chitinophagaceae bacterium | reverse complement strand
ACTTCAGTAGACAAATTGAAATTTGCTTTTGGCTGTTGCCAAACAGTATTAACTAATTTAGATGAATCTTTCACACATCCATATTTACTCTTTACAATTAGTTTTACTGTAAAAGGTCCTACAATATTATAATTTGTTGATGGATTTTTTTGAATTGATGAGTCTCCATTTCCAAATAACCATTTATATGTAAAAGCAGAAGAAGTTCCATCAACTATTGTAGATAAATCGGTAAAATTAGCTAAGCCAATTGGCAAACAAACATTACCAGATAAACTAAAATCTGAAACTGGATAAGGACGAATAACGATTTGGTTACTAAATAGTAAACTTTTACAACCCGAAACAGTTTCTACTAATAAAGTAATAGTAAAAGTTCCAGTATCTGTATATGATGAAGTTGGTGAACTATTATTTAGTAATGTATCTTTTCTTCCATTTCCAAAATTCCAATACCATTTTGCAATTACACCTGGATTAGCCACAGTTGATGAGTCATAAAAAGTTACTGAGGTGTTTAAACAAATAGAATCTCGTACTCCAAATTTTGCTATTGGAGGAGGCGAGAGTGTTATGTTTTTTATTGTATCAGCAATACAACCAATATCTGTGATAATAGTGTATTTAATAGGAAAGGTTCCACCAGCTGAATATGTTTTAATAGGATTTTTTATGCTGTCCTTAGTACCATCGCCAAAATTCCAAGCCCATTTAGTTACTGTTCTTCCAAATGTATTTGAACTATCATAAAAAGTTAATGGACTTGTTGAACAACCATCTGTATTTACTCCAAAATTTGCTACTGGTGTATTAAACACTTGAACACTATAATAAATTTCTTGATCTCCACTACAACCATCACTTGAAGGATTATTCACTAAAACTTTTATAGGAAAAGTACCCGATTGAGAAAAAGTATATGCACCAGGTAGTTTATAAACATATAAATTTTTCCCATTTCTTATAAAAGTACTATCATAAACTGGGGTGTTATTTGTAACAGATGTATTTGGTGAAAGACTTGCTAAACTATTAAAATCCCAATTTAATTTTAATGGTTGATAGGGTAGTGTAATAGAAAAATTAAGTGGTGTGTTTTTGCATGTTGAGGGAAAGTTTACAGTTGCAAATTGATTTTGAAGAGTTACATATTGATTTAAATCAATGACATTCGTTCCAGCATTATAACCATAACTTTCTGCAGACCCAAAGCCATATGCAATGGCATTAAAACCAGAATCAGATTTAATTGTATGTGCTCCAGAACTAACATTAAATGAGGCATAATAATATCCAGTATCCTGTGGATGAACAACAAAACTGCTACTTCTATTTATATTATCAAGTGTAAAAGAAGTTTGTCCATTTGCTTTTACTATTACATTAATATAATGTGAAAGTATATTGTAAAAAGGAGTAGAATTTAATGTAATATTATTAATAGTTTGCTCAACAGAACTTAAATATATCATTTCTGGGTCACCTGGAGTTCCATTACCAGATAGCCCTTGTGTTGTGCAATATTGGGCTACCATTATAGGTTTATCAGCAGAAATAACGTTTGGTTGATTGGTTGCACCAAATTGGTAATAAAAATTATTTACTAAACCAGTCATTACAGACCCATTTAATCTTACTACTGTAGTTGGGTCTCTAACAATTACTCTAAAAAAATTAAATGCTTGTGATGTGGTTGGGCTTGTTAAATATTTATTTCCCCAAGCATTTGATGGTAAAGCTTGTTGAAAAAGGTTATCAGCTGAGCCTGATGTTGGAATACTTATTTTACCACAACCAGAAAAAACTGCAATTTTTTTACAACTACCAGCAGTTGAAACTGTTCTAATTCTTGTACCAGTTAAATCTGTTCCTGTTGTTCCATTACCTGAACCCATTAAATTGTATACTTCTCCCTTATTTAATGTTACATAAAAAGGAATACCTGCAGCTCGATTATTTTTATTTACAACAGAAGGTGTAATTTCTACAACAGTTGTATCTTCTGTAGCTACAACAAAAACAAATCCATTTGAATAATTTTGATTAGAAATCTGAGTATAATTTACAGAGTAATAATCTTGACCTAAAGTATTTGTAGGAAATAAAAGACTTGCACCAGAAATTGAAGCATTAAAAATGTGTGCATAAGCAACAATAGGATTATTGCTAAAAATATGTATACCTCGATTGTATTTTCCTGTATCTATTATTTTGGCATCCTGAGCACCTATTTTTGGTATAGCTTCTGAGGAAGTAACTTGATTTGCTAAAACAAAATAGGTTCGTGAATAACCAACAGCAGGAATTTCTACAGTAACTGTTGAGTTTTGATCTGATGTAAAATACAAAATCATATCCTGAGAACCGCCATTTGATTGTGGGACTCCAGTAGTAGAACTTACCATTTGACAATGGTAACCATACCCTAACCAAAAATCTTTGCCTTTATTCGAGAAATCTTGTCCATTTACAACTATAGATATAATTGTAATTAAAACTAAGCTGAAGAGTCTTTTCATTACCAGTTAAAATTGGGTTGCAAGTTAAGTTAATTGACATTTTAAAAACACAATAGGTTAAGCTTGTTTAGAACTATTTAAAAGTTCTTTTGCTTGTGGTCCACAGCAAAAAATTAAATCGATAATGGAGAGGTTTTTCACGAAGCCAATTTTGTTCTCAAAAACTTGCTCGTATTTACTTTGCACTTTGTCATCAATTAAAATTTCCTTACCAATTTTTTTAGAAAATAGTATGTCGATTTCTTTTTCAAGATTTTCCTGAACTGAGTAGGGTTTATTCATTTTCAAAATTTCAGCAATTAATTCATGTGCTCCTAAATTTAATTCAATCAGAGTCTCAAATTTTTTTTGAAAGAAATTTTCGAACTTCAAAAAGTAGAAGTCAAAGAAAGGGGAGTTGCCATAACAGGTTTCAATGGCTCTTAAGTGTTGATGTCTCCAATTTTGGTCATATGCTATTCTGACACCTTTTAAAAGTTGATTTTGATTTCTCCCACCAACTAATGGAACAGACAATTTGAGTTCTCCAGCAGCAGAAGCAATTACACATTTATTTTTAAACCAGCCTTTTTGATAGGGTAGTGCAGCAGCAAAAACAACAGTTTCTGTTTTTGACAAAGCTATATAGTAATTAATATTTGCAAAATAATGTATATCAAACATATAGATAATAAATAAATTAATAATTTACGTAATATTAAAACTTAGTCATTTATGGTTAAAAATAATAATTTATATATTTATAATATTATTAGTATTAATTCATATTTAATTATTAAACAATTAATTAAAGATTATTTTTAAACTAAATAATTTAGATTAATAATTTTTACAATTTTGATGAATAAATGATAAATTCTTTAGCATAAAATATCTAAAAAAATGGGACGAAATCCCAGACTTATTTAATGAATGAACACTTTTGTTCACTAATGAATATAGAGAGCTCAAATCAAGGTTTTAGACTTTTGAAAATGAAGTATGACTAAATGTCCTACTATTTTCTTGCTCCAAAAATGCTACTTCCAATTCTCACCATATTACTTCCACAAGAAATGGACAATTCAAAATCGCCACTCATACCCATAGACAAAATTTCAAATTCAGGAAATTGATTAATAATCAATTTCAAATATTTGAATTCTTGTTCAACAATTTTAAGATCATCACTAAAACTTGCCATCCCCATTAATCCTTTGATTTCTATATTTTCAAGATTGCCTTGCTTTTTAAAATCTAAAATTTCTGCTAGTTCATTTTCATCCAAACCATATTTAGATTCTTCTTTGGCAATGTAAACCTGTAATAAACAATTGATTGTTCTATTATTTTTTTTAGCTTCTTTATTAATTTCTTTAATAAGCTTTAAACTATCTACACTTTGAATTAAATAAATAAAAGGAGCAATATATTTAACCTTATTGCTTTGTAAATGACCAATAAAATGCCAATTAATGCCAAATTCTTTCAATTCTTCCTGTTTAGTGCACAATTCCTGAACATAATTCTCTCCAAAATTTCTTTCACCCAAAACATAAAGGGCTTTAATTTTTTCTATACTTTGAAGTTTAGATACAGCTACTAAAGTTGTACTAATTTTCTTTAATTGTTCTTTTAAGGCTAAATAATTCTCTTTATTAATCACTTTAAGGCTTTTTTCTAAATTTCAAAATTAAATACTCGAGTAATAGACAATCATTAAAGGCACTACTGTACCATTTAAATTCAGTAGATTTTAAATCACTAGCTATTCTTTTTATAGTGCCATTTAAATGAGCAAATAAATGACCATGATAAAAACTAAACTCATTTAAATACAAATGATTATCAATATCACTTAAATCAATATTAGATGAAGAAATTTGACTTCCCAACTTCATTAAAGTGGTTTGTAAAATAATTTTTTCCAAAAAAACATCAGATTTTTCAAGTAAATCTTGTGCAGTTTTAATTAATACAGGTTTTCGTTGCTCAAGTTCTTCCATTTTTATTGTACTCATTAGTCTAGCCAAATGGTAAAGAAGAATTGGTGTTGTTGCATAGTAAGGTGAAATAAACTTGGGCTGACTGGTTAAATAACCATCATCTATCATTTGAATGATAAGTTGATAAGTTGCTGAATCAGCTTTACTCCACTTTAAATGATACTGATTTACAAAAGATAAAATATTACAATGCACACCAAAATCAAAATCAATAGGCATTTTTTTACCAAACCAGGTTGAATAAGCTGCAACATTTTCAAATGCAGAAAAAGTGTTTTTAATTCTTTTACTTTTTCCATTAACAAACTGTTGCATTAAATTATGAGCTTTTTGTGCAGTTGAATCAGGTAAATTTAAACAAGCTAAAATAATTCCAGTATCATCTAAATCATCTGGCAAAGCCAATTGATTACTAAATGCACTTAATAAATGATCATTTGGGAAAAAAACTGGTTTTTGACCTGTAGGCCAAAAATTATAACTCAGTCTTCCAGAACTGTTTTGATAATTGGCGAATGATCTTCTTGCTCTAATAATTATAGAATCAGTTACAATATTCTCATCATTGGTTAAAAAAGGGTGAAGATTTTGTAATGTATAAGTAATTAAAGCTGTAAAAAAAATATTATTATCAGCCTTAAAATCTAAACTCTTATTATGTTGTCGATAGCTTTCATAACTTCCTTCTTTAAAAAAATTAGTTGTTAAAGTTTGTTTGTACAACAAGCTCTGAAACATTTTTGGAATTAATAAACTATCATTTGCATATAGTTGAATGTTGAAACAGATATTAATTAAGATTAACCATAAACGCATGTTACAAAAATAATGGCAAAGCTTAAAGCATGAATAAATTAAACTTATAATAAAAATACCCACACTGCATAACTTTTTCATTAGTCAATACTACAAGAACTTATTTTTGTTTTTATGATTCCTCAAGAATTGATTGTACAAATAATATTTTATTGCTTTTGTTTAATAACATTAATTCAAATTTTATATTATTTATACTTTTTCAGAAGATTAGCTTTTTATAAAGAAGTAGATAAAAATGTTATTCATCAACATCCAGTTTCTGTAGTGGTTTGTGCAAAAAACGAAGCAGCAAATTTAGCTAAAAACTTGCCAGGCATATTATTTCAGAATTATAAAACAACACATGAAGTTATTGTTGTAAATGATAATAGTGAAGACGATAGTAAATATGTAATTGATGAATATAAAAAAGACTTCAAAAACCTCAACATAATTGAATTAGTTCAAGAAGCAAAGTTTATTGCAGGTAAAAAATTTCCTTTAAGTATGGGAATAAAAAGCAGTAAATATGAAACACTTTTGTTAACAGATGCAGATTGTGTTCCAGCTTCTGAAAACTGGATTACCAATATGCAAAATGGATATGCAGAGGGTATTGAAATAGTTTTAGGATATGGAGCATATAATAAATTGCCAGGCATTTTAAATAAACTCATTCGTTTCGAAACTTTTTTAACTGCAATTCAATATTTTTCTTATGCTTTAGCAAGGTTGCCCTACATGGGTGTGGGTAGAAATTTAAGTTATAAAAAAGATGTTTTCATTCGTAATAAAGGATTTTCATCTATTAATCATTTACAAAGTGGGGATGATGATTTATTTATAAATAAAGTTGCAACTAAATTTAATACTGCTATTGTTATTGATCATGAATCACATACTTTGAGTGAACCTAAGAAATCATTTAAACATTGGATACGACAAAAAAATCGGCATTACACTACAGCCTCCTTTTATAAGCCAAAGCATAAATTTTTATTAGGAACATATCAGGCAACTTCATTTTTATTTTACCCTTTATTGGCTTTAAGTATCATATTTTTTAATTGGTGGATAGCACTAATTGTTTATGTAGTTCGATTAATTTTTCAAGCCATTATATATTCAAAATCGATGAATAAGTTAAATGAAAAAGATTTAATTCCTTGGTTTTGGTTATTAGATATTTGGATGTTTTTTTATCAGCTGATTTTTATTTCAGCACTTTGGAAAAAACCTAATCAAAATTGGCAATAAATTATGGCAACTATTCAATTAGAACTTATTCAAAAGCCTTATGGGTTTGTAGTTACAGACGAGGATGGTTTAACTATTAAATTAGATAACATTGGAACGCAAACACCCAACTTTGGTGTAAGCCCCATGCAAAGTTTATTAATGGCTTTGGCTGGTTGTAGTAGTATTGATGTGCTGTTGATTTTAGAGAAACAAAAACAACAAATCAATTCATTTAGTGTTATTGTTAATGGAACAAAAATTAAAGTAAATGAGTTTTCACTTTGGGATGAAATTGCAATAGAATTTATAATAGCCGGAAATGTTGATCAAGTTAAAGCAAATAGAGCAGTTCAACTTTCAATTGATAAATACTGTTCCGTTGCTGAAACATTAAGAAGGGCAGGAGCTAAGATAAAATATACCGTTGTTATCAAATAAAAAAAATCCTGAGAAATCAGGATTTTTTTTATAATAAATTCAATAGATTATTATTTGCCAGCAAATAAACGTACTGCAATCATAACATCATTCGATACATTTCCTTTGCCATAATTTACACCAAAAATTGTTCTATCTAAACTAAAAAATGCTTCAGCAAAAACTTTGGTTTCAGACATATTTCTAACTTTAGCCTCAAATTTCACTTCCGATTTTGTACCTCTTAAAGTTAAGTTTCCAACAATTTGAGCAGTGTTATCACTTGTATAAGTTGCATTTGTAATTTCAAAATTAGCATCTGGAAAATTTGTTGCATCAAAAAAATCAGCTGTTTTTAAATGGCCTTCTAATTTTTCTCCAGCACCATCAGTTACTTTTAATCCAGCTATATCAATAGTAAAATTTCCTCCAACAATTTTTCCTTCACTAACTTTTAAAGTTCCTTCTTTTACTAAAAAATAACCTAGGTGATAACCACCTTTTTTGCTACCACTCCATTCAATTTTTGAATTTTTAGTATCTACAGTATAACTAACTGCATCTCTTTTTTTATTAATAGTTGTAAAAGCAACAGTGCTAATAACAGTTACTAAGGTTAAAGCTGCTACAAGAATTTTCTTCATATTTTTTTATTTTTTGTTTGAAGTTGTAAAAATAGAAAATTACATGTTAATACATCTAATTAAATTTTTGAGATTAG
>JAYVBS010000135.1:0-3312 GCA_043750315.1 Chitinophagaceae bacterium | reverse complement strand
CCCAAAACTGTCTGTAACCTTCTTTATTATTTAGTTCGTAAACCTTTCCACCTAATAAAAAAACCGGTGCATTATTTTTATGCATTAATGCTGCAGTTAAATTATCGTGTGTTGCAGATGTGCCATCGTGCATAATATCTGCAAAAAATAACAAAGCATAATCTTCTTCTGCAACACCATTAATTTCTCTACCAACCATCAACACCCACTTATCAAAAACTTGTTTTAAATTATCTGGCGTAATTTGAGTACGAATGATATCTCCTTTTTGTATGGCATTTTTTATTGTGCTGATAAACTCCTCTTCATGCGTTTCTATTTTAAAACTTACAATGTAAGTACCAATATATGCAGAGATGGCATCCAAAGCTTCTTGTGTATAGCTACTGGCACTTTTACCCCATTTAATAGTTTTCTTTTCTAAGAATGGAATAACATCAGCCGACTTCATTATAGCTGCTTTTTTAGTGTCTATAACACATAAAAATGGAGGCACATATTCGCCTTTGTTTAAAGCTTGTTGTACATAATGCATGAGCTGAGTAAACATAGCATAAGTACTGTTGTTAGTATTATCTTTAGCTTCAAACCAAATTTCTTTAGTTTGAATGTCGATTAAATTTTTACTATATCCTTTTAAGCCCAATGCTTTAATGTATGCATCTTTTACATCTTCTTCACTTTTGGCATGTTGTAGTTTTTCAAACAATTTCATATTGTATGTCCTTAATTATATTATTACTACTTAGACGTTACCCTTTCTATTATTCCTTATCAATTCAGCACATATGTAGTTGTATGCAATTTAATATTTGAATTTCAAATGATTAATAAAATTAGTATATAAAACAAAAAAGGGTGCATTTCAGCACCCTTTATTTTTAATCTATCATTCTAATTCTTTGCTTCTTTAAGCTTAGCTTCAGTCTTTACTCCATGTTTTAGCACTATCTCATCCATTACTTCTTTAACCCTTAATTTGTGTCTAGGGTGGCAAAATAGGGCATCATAAACATATCCTACATATATTCCTTCAGAGTTAAGTTTAATTATTACATCGGTCATTATTTCTACTTCTTTGGCAAACATTCTTCTAGGGGTTATCTTATGTTTATAACCACTTCTCTTTTTTTCAATCATTAAATAGTGGAGCATTATAGGTTCATGCTTTTTATAATATTCATATAATTCAGAGTCTTCTATTTGCCAACACTTTGAATTAAAGAAAGATAGATGTAGTCTTTTAACTTCTCCAACATCTATTAATAAATCATCAGCAATTTTTTGATGAGTTAAATACGCTCCTTTACCACCATATATTGCAATTGCAATATTGGGGTGGAGACAACTATAATCACATTCAAAGAAAGGTACTCCATTTACTCTAATTAAATTTCTAATCCATGAAGGCATTAAACAGAAGCTATGTTTGATACGTCCTCCAGATTCTTTACTTCCAACTTTTGGATACATTAAACTTGTATTTAGTAAATATTTATAAATTTTAATATCCTCTTCTACAAATGATTTTGACTGATTATCTTTAATAGATTTTCGCGGATGATTATATAGAAAACTAAGTAGTTTTCCTTTCTTAGATTTATACCCAGACCTTACTAAGTCCTTTGCTGCTTTTTTTATTGCATCCTCAGTAGGAAGTTGTACTTGCTTTAGGAACTCAATTAAATTTAAACAAATTGGATTCTGAAGTAATTCTTTTCTTGTTCTCTCATACTCCCTTTCTATTAACCTTTTAGCTTCTTTAGTTTTAAACTCATATAATTCTTCTCCTTTGCCTTTGTAATTACTACCTAGTCTATAACCATAACAATATTTTCTAAATTTTGATTTGTAATTACATTCAATAATTCCATTGCTAATTAAAAACTCTTTTATAATGGAGTAATCTCCCCATTTACTTCCAAAGTATGTTCTTAAATATTTTGCTCTTAATTGGACCCATTCATTTAATTCTTCATGCTCTTCTTTTCTATATAATTTCTGCTTGATATAATCATTCGTTATTTTTGCACAAAACAGTAGACACAGTTCTATAGCAGTATTCCTGTCCTGATGGACTTTGGTTCTTAGTAAGACTCTAGATGTTCTCTCTAAGGCTCGCTTTACTTTTTTAGGGATATATAGAGAATATAATTGTGAGTCTAGCGGTGAAATGGCAAAGTAATCCGATTGAATTATACCACCTATTTCCTCTGTAATACCTATAGAATCTAGGGTTTCTTCATTCTCAGGTTGAGATATATCCTCCACACTATTAATGATAGGTAAAGAATTATTATTTTAAAGAGGAATTAATAAAGAACGCCTCAACTTCTTCATTATTCGTTAAAGTATAATTAGCACTTAATTTATTATTTTTTTTCATTATTAATTATATAAACCCTCCTAAGCATAATATCTTAAGAGGGTGGTTTTTTAAAATCTTCTTCTATTACTAGCATTTATTAATCTGTCTATCTCACTTCTTCTAATTAGCACTCTCCCTTTTACTTTTGAACTTTCCATCACTCCTTTGTTTATCCAATTCGAAATTGTCTTTCTTGATACTTTTAGTACATTTTTTGCTTCTTCTATATTTAATATTTCATCTTCCTTTTTTGGAATTAAAGAACTAACCACTTCTGTTAAATTGCTTATTTTATTATATAAATCCATCCAATCCTGTTGGGTAATTATCATTCCATACTCCATTGACTTTTATCCTTTTTTTGTTTAATAGTTAATACTGGTAAGCTTTTACTTACAATTTTATTTGTTGAAATCATAAATTTTAAATAAGCTTTTTTTATATTTATAAAGTATAAATATTAGAGCCTAAGAGTGCAAATTTCCAAAAAAAAATACTGATTATAATGACTTTTGCGTTACTCTTTTCCACAAATACAATAAATAATAATGAATTAATTATAATTTGATAATATACTCTTTAGTAAACTTCATTACTCTTGCAATCTGAATTTATTTAAAGTATTACATTGGACATTAATCATTAAATAATTCCATTGCTTTATCAAGTTCTGGAGTAACAATTTTTGCATAGTAGATGTTGACCGAAGAGAATTATGACCTAATATTTTGCTATGATTATAGAAGGGGTATCCAGAAAGGTCTCACTATAAAATCAAACTTCTATAATCAATTGGATTTCATAACCCTGAGGTCACGAGTTCAAATCTCGTTCTCGCTACAAAATAGTTAAAAAAGGATACTTTATTAAAGCATCCTTTTTTTATTAATTGAATTTATTATTTGTACAAATTTGGACAAAGTGGGTTTTAAAAAAATTGCTAC
>JAYVBS010000134.1:0-16897 GCA_043750315.1 Chitinophagaceae bacterium | reverse complement strand
CCAAGAGGTGGTAGAAAAGTATATTTAAATTTTAGAAATAATCTTTGGATGTTGACTAAAAATTTACCTGTACATGAAAAAATTTGGAAACTCCCTTTCCGTTTTTTGTTAGATGCAATTTCTGCATGGAAAGGTTTACTAGCTGGCGATACATCTTTCTTCACTGCTATTTATAATGCTCATATTGATGTTGCTAAAAGTTGGTTTAGTTTTAAAAACACAACTTCTAATCATAGGAAATCATTTCATACTTTAACTGGCGTACATAATAAAAGTATTGTTTGGAAACACTTTGTAAAACACATTACAAGTTTTAAGGAAATTATTAAGTAATTACTTTATTCAATATAATACCAAACAAAAAAGGTGCTGAAAATTCAGCACCTTTTTTTAATTAAATAATAAAATTTATTTAGGGTTTTTAATTGGTGAACTTGTTGCACTTGGAGGATTAGCAGCAATTTCATTATCAGGAACATCCCAGTAATCTAAAAATCCATAGTCAATTTTAGCATTAGTATTTAACACTCCAGTGTTTGAAATAACAACACAACCAGTTCTTCCAACTCCTGGTTCAATTATTCCTGAACGACGAGCATCATAAAAAGAAAGTCCAATAAAAGGTAATGCACATCTTCTTTCTCTTCTTAATTCTTCTTTTGCTTGAGCTAGGGTAAGACCAGTGCCACTCACAGCAGTAATACCAGCACCTTGTGAAGTTCTTACAGCATCAACTAAAGCTAAACCTGCATCAATGCTTGCGGTATTAATTAAAGCTTCTGCTCTCATTAAATTGTTTTCTTCAAAACTACTTGCCAAGAATATTTCTTCTAAACCTGCTCCTGTGTTTGCATATACTTTAACTCCAGCTAAACCAGTGCCTCCATTAATTAATCTATATCTAGTATTAAATGAATTTCCTCTATCAGAATTTCCTACCCAGGTTGCTGTAATAGCCATATTATTTTGTAACCTTTTATCACCAGCTTTAAATTCTTGAACAAGTCTTTCGCTAAGTTTATAAGTATTGGCTCCTGCAAGTGTACCTTGAACTCTTGATGCTACTGTACCTGTTGTTGGAGATAACCAATCTCCTGCAGCATTAGAGCGACCAGTAAACACTTTATCTGTTGATAAAACACCTACTGCAGTTAAAGTAAGAATATTATTCCAGTCAGTAGCTGTCATTTGAGAAATCAATTTATTAACTAAAATATTACGAGCTTTTAAAGTACTCACACTTCTTTTCCATTCTGCAACTGTAAGTGCTCCACCTTTTCCTACTTGACAAAAACTTGGAATTACAGCATTTAAAATTGTAGTTAAAGCAGCTGGATTAGCAACAGCATCTAAAGTAGTAGAACATAAATCTAAATTTTTATTAGATTCTGTTATAATAGCTTCTTTGGTTACATAATTACCGTTTGTTTTACTAGATTCATTATTTATGATGCCTGCATAATAAATAGAGCCAATTCTTGCATAAGCAAAACCTTTCCACCAATAAGCCCAAGATTTTAAGGCTGCTTTTTTAGAAACTGCATCTGCTGCAAAAACAGTCTGATCAACTTTTTCTAAAATAAAATTGCATGAACTAATCATGGAGTACATATAGGCCCACTCGTAGTATAATGGATTTTGACCTTGATTAGCATTTTGATTTACAGAACGAATCATATCGTACTGCAATTTTGGTGAGTTAGGATTTAATACAATAGATAAATTATCTAAAGTAACTGAATTAGGGCAGCCTAATTGATTGGTAAAAGCATTTGCAGCTTCCATACCAATTGCATCTCCCATCATTTCATGAAATCCAATAGCACCAGACCAGAAAAATCCATAAACGCCATCGGAATGTTTAAGGTCTCTGAATCCATTTCTATAAATTCCACCTTGTGCAAAAGCAAGCATACCAGGCTCAGATAAAGCACTTTCAGGCACTGGTTGGTTAGTATTTTTTACATCTAATTCTTTTTTACAAGATATTAAACTTGAAATTAGAAGAGAAGAAAAAAGTATTGATTTAAATATTTTCATTTTTATTATTTTTAATTTTAGAAACCTACGTTTATTCCAAATTGATATGTTTTTAAGTTCGGTACAGTGTTATGATCAACACCTCTATCAAAAGCAGAATTTGAAGAACCTGAACTAACTTCAGGATCAAACCCTTGGTATTTAGTATTTGTAACAAGGTTACGCCCAGTAAATACAAGTTGTAATCTATTAACACCTGGAATTTTTACAAATTTTGCAACATCAAAAGCTAATGAAATATTTCTTAATCTAACAAATGAAGCATCTTCATAAAAATAGTTTCTTGTTCCATTTGCTTGAACATTAGCATAAACTCCTCTATAAAAAGAACCATAGGCTTCAGTAACTCCATCAACAGTAATAGGTGTGGCGTAATCTTTATGTATTCCATCACGATACATCCATTGTCTGGTTTGGTTATAAATATGACTTCCACTTACCCAATCCCATTGCATCGAGAATTGTACAAAGTCTTTATATGATACTTCATTAATGAAAGACATATTAAACTTTGGATTAGGATCTCCTAAATTTACTTTTTCAGGAGTAACAAATGGAATTTTTGTTACTTTATCTACTACCCAACCATTACTTGCAACTGTATAATTTCCTTGAGAAGCAGTGGAAATATATGCAGCTCCTTTACCATTTAATTCAGTTAAGCTAGTAATCATTCTGTTTCCATAAAGCTGACCAACTTTTTCGCCAGCTTTTAAAACATAGTTACTACTTCCCGCATTTGAAAGAACAATAATTTCAGCACCCCCTTTAACAGAAGATATGATAGAATTTTGTTTACTAAAATTAGTCGTGAAATTCCAACTAATATTTTTGCTATTTAGCACATCCATATTCAATGAAGCTTGAAATCCATTAGATTTTAATCCGAATGCATTATCTAGCACAGTTCCAATTCCACTACTTGGTGGAGCATCAACTGCATAAATTGCATTATCCGTTTTTCTATCCCAATAAGTAGCAGAAATATTAATTGAATTAAACCATTTACCTTTTAATCCTTTAATGTTCACATCCATACCAACTTCTAATTCTTCTGAAATTTCAACATTTAATTCTGGATTTCTATTGCTTATCAAAGTAGTAAACCCAACAGTGTTACCAATATTGGCAGTTCCTAAAACTGGGAAACGATCGAATGCCCTTGGCTGAATACCAGCTTTACCATAAGCAGCTCTTAATTTTAATTCGGGCAACCAATTGCTTATTTTACTGTTTTTCCAAAATTCCAATTGTGATAATCTTACATAAGCATCACCTCTTGGAAAAGTTGCAGGTTTAGAACCTTGTCCAAAAGCAGATGAGTAATCACTTCTAAATCCTCCTGAAATACCTGCCCAATCTCCAATTTCAATTCTTTGATTTACAAGAAATCCATAAGTTAAGAAAGGTTCTCTATAATCAGATTGTATTCTATAAGTAACCATTTGACTAGCAGTATATGGCGTATAAAAAGGAGCATCTGCACCCCAAGTTATGTATTGTTGGAAATCATTTTTTCTATAATCAAAAGCTAATTGAGTTACAGTTTTTATAGGCAGATTAATTTTAAAGTCTTTCTTAAAATCTGTATTTATAGTTGCTGTAGCTAAAAAGTTTTGGAATAACGTTCTATATCTAAAATTATCTATTGAACCTGATGTTCCAACAGTTGGTGTAGGAGCATAGTTTCCTGTCCACCATCTGTTAGTGTGAAATTTTGCACTTTCATTAGCATCTTGTGGTAAAACATCATACTTTACATCTTGTGTTTGATAATTCAGACCATATTTAACATCAAGCTCAATAAATTTAGCAGGCTTGAAATTCAAATTAAAATTTTGAACTACATCTATTTTATTATCCAAATTACTAGAATATTGTGTTCTATAATTTGGGTTATAACCATTAACTCCCGATGCATCTCCAAAATAATATCCATAATTACCATCAGGCATTTGATATTGATAGTTTGCAAATGGTCTAGTGTTATTTAATGCAAACATGATGCCCCTACCAGTAGCATCATTTAAAGTATTTTTTGTATAAATTAATTGAGTTGTTGTTCTAAACCTTAAATTTTTTGCTAAAGTCATTCCAATATTTGAAGTCAAATTAGAACGAGAAAAATCTCCATTTCTTTTAAATGTACTTTGTTGTCTATTATCAGAAATCGAGAAATTAAAATCCACTTGTTCTCTTGCACCCGAAATACTTATTGAGTTGTTAGTATAAGTTGCAGGAATATAAAATTCTTTAAAATGATCATAGTATTGTAAATTGTTATCGTAAGGTTTTTTGATTAGAGTTAATGGAGAATTTAAATCTATTAATACATTTTCTCTAAAAACACTAATTGCAGGATCTAATACAATTGGATTCCCTGAACTTCCTACAACTTGGCCTGAAGCATTTGTTGTAAATCCATGAAATTTAGCTTTCTCAACATTTCCAATATTTAACATAGTGTTTCGTGAAATATTAGAAGAAATATCAATTTGAATTTTGCCAATTTTACCTTTTTTAGAAAATAGTTGAATTACGCCATTAGCACCCTGTGCTCCATAAATTGTTGCAGCAGCAGCACCTTGTACTACTTCTATTCTTTCAATATTAGTCAAATCTAAAGAGTTCAAATCTGTTCCTCTAACTTCTACACCATCTAACATTATCATTGGTAAAGTACCTCTATTTACAGTATTGATACCCCTTAATAAAATATTTGTTGGCCTACCTGGTGAACCATTGGTGCTACTGATTTGTGCACCAGCAATTTTACCAACTAAAGCTTGGTCAACTGAAGAAGTAATTCCTGATGGCAATTTATCTGCTGTAATAGATTCAACAGAAATACCAATTTTCTTTTTGCTGGTTGCAACACCAACCCCTGTTACAACTACTTCACTTAATGTTTTTGTATCAAAAATTAAATTTGAAACTTGTGCATTTGTAGAAGCTAGAATTTCTATAGAATTAAAATCTATTGCTTTTAAAATTAATGTAGCCCCAGATTTTACTTTTAAAGAATAAGATCCGTCAGATGCTGAAACGGTTCCATTTTTAGTGCCTTTTTCTAGAACTGTTACACCAGCTATAGCAGCACCCTTTTCATCAACAACTTTCCCAGTTGCTGTAATTTGTGCAACAGAAGTAATGCCATACATTACTAAAGCACAAAAACTTAGAAATAATTTTTTTCTCATTGTTTATTTGTTTTGGTAAAATAATTAATTGCTTAACGCAATTAGACATATTGAATAAAAAATATGTTGCACAATATAATATTTATTTTAGCATTCTTTTCAATATTTAAAGAAAAATTCTTTTGAAATATTTTATACAAAAAAAAGGTACTGAAAATTCAGCACCTTTTTTTGTATTATTCTTAAAACAAATTAACGCTTCTTAATAAAAGTTAAAGTATCAAAACAATTAGAAGGAAGGAACCCATTTTGAGAAAACACCATATGAGTAATTACTCTTTTTGTAGCAGAATTGTAACCAGATGGTGAACCTGGAATTACAGTAAATTGTCTGTTACGAGAATCTGCAGCTGGGTTAGAAATACTAGTTATTTTATCGTCGGTAGCAAAAGTAAAATTAGGCTCTGTTCCACCAAAACCAGAAGCTGCTCCTCCTGCGACAAGAGGTAAAAATCCTGCACCAAATGCAGTATTCATCATTTTAACAGTATTAGGACCTGTAGTAATTAAATGAACATCGTAACCATAAACAAAATAAGCATCCCATGTTGTTGAACGATCAGCTCCATACGCTCTTGCTGCTCTATAAGAATACACCCCATCGTATTTATTTTTTATAATGTATGCTTGTACCCAATCTTTAGATGTAGTTAATAGCGTTGAGTTGGGATCTACACTTGTTAAACTAACTCCTATTGCATACTGCTTGGTTAAATCTAAAAGAGAAATATTAATTTGAAATTTAACGTCTTTAGTAAACTCTCCAGGATTAAATACTATATCACTAGCAAAGTTTTCAGATAAAGTGTATGCATTTGATGGGAAGGCAATGAAATTAGTGCTATTAGCTGTATTTGATGCAGTAACTAAAGCAAAATTTAAAGCCAATTTAAATTTCTCAGGTAAACTTAAATCTGCTTCAGTATTTACATCTCTTCTTACCTGAATATAAAAATCTTGAAGGTTAGGTAGTGCTTCTATCCCATTAACAGTGATATTAGAACTTCCATTTAATATTTTAACAACTGTTTTCCTCGTGGATGCGATTGTATTTTCTTTTTTACATGAGTTTAAAACTGTAGTTATCATTAGAATAACTAAGGTTGTTTTAAACAGCATTTTTATTGATTTCATAATAAATTTTTATTTAATGTTTAAAATTATTGATCCCACCAAACTTTTGCATTCTGTGAGTTTGTAACGCCTCCAGCTGTATATCCTGCAGCAGCTGCAGAATAATTTGCTGAGTTTAAGTTGGCCTCATCACTACCATAAGGAATTCTACGTGGAATACCAGTTGTTGTACCAGGTGCAGGAGTTAAAACAGGTATGCCCGTTTTTCTCCAATTAGCATAACCTTGTGCACCATTAGGGTAATAAGCTATCCACTGTTGATTGGCAATTTTATTACCATCTGAAGCAGTACTTCCTGTTAATACTACACTTGCTAAATAACTGGCAAATGCAGCAGAATTACTTACACCCCATTGATCCCAACTTGCTTGTATACCATTGGCATAAAATGTTGCAGCTGTACCACCTGCAGCCCATCCTAAGTTGGCACCTTCTGCTAAAGCTAAATTTATATTTGCAGCTCCTACAATTACAACACCACTTGATGGGGTACGTTTACTACTCGCCAAAACATAAGAATAGTCAGTATTACCAGCTGACCAAGCAACGGCTGCAGCTCTATCTAAACCATATGGAAAACCTTTAGTTGATGAACCGTAAGCCTGAGCTCTATTGTCGTTTGTAGAATTTAAAACGTCTGACAATGTTTTACTTAAAGCATAGTCGAACCTTTGAGTAATGATGTAATACTGATAAAGAGGGTGATTATAGTTACCACCTAAAAAATTTAAAGTAAAATTGTCTGCATTAGAAGTAATTAAACCTCCTGGTGCAGCAACTGCAGCTTCAAATTCTGTTTTTGCAGTAGCTGGTGCTTTTTTAGAGATTCGTAAAGCAACTAATAAACGTAAGGAGTTAGCTGTTTTTTTCCATTTAGCTACATCGCCATTGTAAATTAAATCTCCTGCAGGACCCTTGGTTGCAGTATTTAATTGTAGGCTTGCTTCTTTTAACTCTTTTAATAAATCAGTATAAATTAAGTCTTGTTTATCATAAGCCAAAATACCATCACCTTTTAGGGCTTTGAAGTAAGGTAAATCGCCATATAAATCGGTTAGATACCAATATATATAACTTTTTAATACTCTAGCAACACCGATTTGATTTTCGTTAGCTCCATTTGCTGCTGCTTTACTTGCAGTTGCAGGGTCTGAATTATAATTGATGATATTTTGTAAATCATACAATCTACCACTATAAAATCCTCCCCAATTTAAATTTTGAGTAGAATAACGAGATGCATCGGTATATTGGGTTTCAGACATGTACTGAGCGTATAATCCTCCCATTGTAGAAATGCCATTACCCCAAACATATGCACCTAAACCAGATTCTACATTACTTAATAAAGCTGCTGTATTAGGTTCTGTGGTAGCATTAGGATTATTATTTAAATCCCCAAAGTCATTAATTTTAGTACAACTATAAAAGGAAAATATCATTCCTAGTAATAGTGTACTATAATAAATTTTTTTATTCTTCATGATTATTAATTTTTAGTTTTAAAAACGAAATTTAATGTTAAAACCTAACGAACGAGTGCCAGGATATTGACCATCTTCACCTTGAACTCCAGAAATTTCTGATGGGTCAAAGTTTTTAGCTTCTCTATAAATTAACCAAGGGTTTCTGGCAACAACAGAAAAATTAATTTCTTTAAATATACCTGCAATTTTAAGTTTTGAAACCGGAATATTATAACCTAAAGCTAACTCTCTTAATTTAACAAAAGTTAAAGAATGTACATATGGCTCTGCAACTTGATTAAAGTAGAACTGATGATAATAAGTTTGTGCATCAACATAAGTATCAACAGGAGTTTTACCATCTGCAGCATCTACCCCCACAACTCTTACACCACCACCAAGACTAACATCATCTCTAACATTTTTACCATTATCGTTAAGTGCAGCAGTATTTTCTAATAATCCTGAGAAATGACCCCATTGCTCAGATAATGAGAAGAACTTACCACCTATTTGATAATCTAAACTAATGTTTAAAGTAAAGTCTTTATACGTTAAACTATTAATTAGACCCCCTGTTGTTTTAGGAACAACTGAACCCCATTCTTTAAATTCGTCTCTTACAAACTCTTTAGTAGCCACATTAATTAAAGGTAATCCAGCTGCATTTCTAGCCATACCTCCACCAATTAATTGGCCCCAATCTTTACCTACGCTTTGGAAAGCACGAGCAAATCTTGTTCCGAATGAACCTCCAGATAATAAAATTTGATTTGTACCATCAATTAAACTAACAACAGGATTTTTAATTAAATAACTGAATGTTGTATTGATATCCCAACTGAAGTTTTTCTTAGAAATGGGTTTAGCTGTTACAATAAGTTCTATACCCTCTCTTTGAATATGAGCAGCATTTACAAGTTGGCTTGTAAAACCCGAAATACCACTAACGGTTACAGGTAAAGGCTCTCCTTTGTTATCCTCTATATAATAAGATAAGTTAACTCCCAATCTATTTTTTAAGAATCTAAAATCAAAACCAAATTCAGTTGTTGAAATAGTATTACCTACTAGTCCTGGTGGAACTAACTGATCAGGAGTAGACATCAAGAAATTACTACCCCATAAGTTTGGATTTGGTGAGTATAAGAAATTAGATTGATAAGCTCCAATGGCAGTTGGTTTTTTACCCCAGCTACCAAAAACTTTACCAAAACTTAACCATGGAAGAGCATCTCTTGTATACTTACTAAAATCAAATGCTGCACCTACAGAAGGAGATAATAAACTATTTGAACCTGCTGGTAATGTAGAATACCAATCGTTTCTAATTGCCCATGATACACTAAATGTTTTATTCCACTCGAAATCACCAAAAGCAAATAATGATCTAGTTTGAGATGCAGATCTACTATTGGAATAATTTAATGGATCTTTTGAATTAGCAATAGCATATAAACCAGGAACACTTAAACCATTTTTTGTTGACATATCTACTGCCTTAGAATTAATTTTTAAAATGTTACCCCCAACACTAGCTGAAACATCTAAGTTTTCTAAAAATTTAGCTTTATAGTTTGTGATAAACTCATAGTTCATTTCATTATACTTAGATTGACCAGTAGCATAACTTGCTAATTCACCTGTTTGTGCAGCACTCTGTTCAAGTAAAGTAGTTTTTATATTTTCATAATTAGTATTTAACTGATTTGTTCTGATTGTACCTCTAAAATTTAAATTTTTATTTAAGGTATATTTCAAATAAATATCACCAAATAATCTTTCTCTATTTTGAGAATTGATTACATTATCAAAATAAGAATAGAAGTTATACCAGTAATTTCCCTTATAAAAAGCACCAGGATTTGCTGGGTCGTAACCATTTGGATTTGATTTCAAATTCCAACTAGCTAATCCACCTAAAGGAGAGCTAATATCTTTTAATTCTCTCAATTTATTCATGTCTAAGTCTCTGTGAAACCATTGATTGAAAGATCCAGAAGAAGCATTTGCATAACCATCATCAAATACACCTGTTATGGTGTTGTTGGTATAGTTCATGTTCATTCCAACATCAAAATGTTCGTTTAATTTTAATGCTAAAGAACCCATTAAATTATGCCTAACTGATTTTGAATTTGGAAGCATACCTAAAACTTCATTATTAGTATAAGAAAGTCTAGATGTAAATCCTTCTCCAGATTTTGTAAAGCTAATATTTGTATTTCTAGTAACACCTGTATTCCAGAAATCTCTCATATTATTTGGCTGAGGATCTAATTTTGCTGTTTTGTAAGAATCAGCATGTCCACCATACCACGCATACCAAGGAATATATTCTTGACCTACCATTCTAGGGCCCCAAGAAGCATCATCAGTATAATCATGGTAATTTTTACCGTCTAAAGCTTTCCACTCATTAGGCATTCCAGTTTTCCAAGCAAATCTTGTTAAATCACCTTCTGCTCCACCGGCATATAAATTTTGATATTTCGGCATGATATAAACTTTGTCAAAAGTTAAACCAGTACTAAATTCAATTCCAGCACCACCTTTTGCACCAGTTTTTAAAGTAGTGATGACAATTGCACCATTTCTTGCTCTTTCGCCAAATAAAGCTGTTGCGTTGGCTCCTTTTAAAACGTTTAATTCAGCAATATCGTTAGGGTTAATATCGAATGAATTTACAAAAGTTCCATCAACTACATATAATGGTCCAACATCTGTTAATGATTGACCACCTCTTACTCTTAAAAAGCCTTGATCATTTAACTTCATTGCAGATTGACCACGAAATTGAACACCAGCAACTTTACCAGCTAAAGCACTATTTAAGTTTGTTTGTGGAATAATTTGTAATTTTTCTGCAGTAATAACCTGTGAAGTAAAAGGTGTGGTTCTTGCAGATTTTTGAATGTTAAATGCCGTAACAATAACCTCATCAATTTCTTGGTCTACTGAATTTAACGTTACATTCAGATTTGAACCAGCAAGCAAAGTTTTTGGTGACTTTCCCACAGAAGAAATTACTAATGAAGCTCCGCTTTTTACTTTAATGGAATAAGACCCATCCGCCGAAGTGCTTGTACCATTTTTAGTGCCTTTTTCTAGAACTGTAGCCCCTGCTATTCCAGCTCCTTTTTCATCTACAACCTTACCGGTTGCTGTAGTTTGTGCATTTGCAGCAATATTAAACATTGCCCATGTACAAACTAACAAGAGTAGTTTTTTTCTCATTGTCAATTTTATTAAGTTAAAAAATATTTTGAAGTCCCGCAAACTTAGACATTTATCTTGGCTTTAACGTTGCATTAACAGATTTTAATAAAATTTAAATTTATTCGTTTTTAGCAAAAAAAAACATCGAAGTAATATTTTGTTGTAAATAACTACCGCTTAACTAATTGTATTAATTGACTTTATCTATATTACTAAATCTTTATAAAAATTTAAAATAAAATTCGATTATAATAAATAAAATTGCACATTACAATAAAAAAGAGCCCCATATAAATGGGACTCTTTTTAAGTTAAAATACTATATCTAGTTACTATTGTTTCTGAAGTCGTATAGTATAATTGCCATAATTAGTACCACTACCAGAAACGTGTTTAAGGCTTAAAGTAATAGCACCACTGCAAGAGAAAAACCAGTTACCAGCAGCAGTTGTTTCGCAAGTAAAATTTTGGAAAGCTGCACCATACGAACCATAGGTTTGTTTTGCTACAGTTGCAGCTCCTGTAGCTGCATTAACTGTAATATTTACTGGATTCTTTCCTGGGGGATCAGCATATGGGAATAAAAAAGTTACAGTAGCTGTTGAACCAGTTGCAGTAACTGCAACTAAGTCGCCTGTTGCACCATCCCAACCATCTTCTATAATTTTATAAGTTCCAACTGCAGCAGATGCTACAAAAGGGCATACAATTACATTAGCCCAAGTCATTGCCATATTATAAGCTGCTATACCAGAAAATCCTGCAGCAGTATTAGAAGCATCATAAGTGCCCCCATCTTTTGTTTTTATTTGATTGTAAATAGTATATGTAGCACCTGGCTCTAATAAAGATGGAGTTGCTAAACCTAAAGCAGTAGCAATCTCAGTTGCTTTTACAGATAAAGTTGTTTCACCACTGTAAGGAACATCTTTAATATATTTCCAGTTGGCTTTATTAGCATCAATGCCACCTTTTTTTACGTAAAGTTTAATGATATCTACAGGAGATGAACCTGGATATTCTTTAACTTTTATACTAACAGTTGAGGTTGATAAATTGCCATAGTCAATATTGGTATTAATAGATTGTACTAAGGTTAAATATGAACCAACTTTTAATGAAGCAACACTAGATATTACCTCGGTTTTCTTACAAGAAGAAATTGGGATAAACGCTGCTGCTACTAAAATGATTGATAAGATTCTTTTCATTATTTAAGTTTTTATTATTATTTAATAAACCCAGCTGGGTTGTTATCCCAATAAACTTGAGCTGTTAATGCTTTTTGAATAGCATTTTGATTTAAGTTCACATAATTTGATGGGTAGAAATGAGAACGTATAAAATCACCTGGTGCAGTTATCTTTGCAAATTGCATATTAAGAGGCATACCCGTTCTTCTATACATATTATAAGCATCAATTCCATTACCCCATAGGGCAATATAATATTCCTTCATTACCGCATCTAATCGAGCTGAATTAGTAGTAGCAGCGTCGTAAATAGGTAAAACTTTTGTATTTACCCATGTATCTATTCTAGTTGCATCAGGCACAGATGTAGCAGGCACTACAACATTTACAGTAGCTGGATAAGATACTGCTTTAGCTATTGAAGATCTAACCCCAGCTTCTAGTGCAGCTCTTGGCGTTAAACCACCTGTAGTTACACCTAACATTATTGCAGCTTCTGCCTTAATAAAGTGAGTAAAAGTATTTGACCATATTGGAGCGATACCAGCACCTTTTGCACCCATATTTAAAGTAGCAATTGCTCCTTGGTTGGCATCAAATTCGCCACCAAAAGGATAAACTCCTACTGATGTACGTAAATTTCTGTCTGGAGGAATACCAGAACCATCTCCATGATCTCTACCCCAATATCCACCTCCAATTAAGCAAAAAGGCATACTTGCTGGATAATGTGATGGTCTAGGTTCTGCTATACAAGATGCTGATTGTTGATTGGCATTTGCATAATTAGTTTGTTGACGATAGAAATAGTATCTAGCTCTTGGATCTATAGTACTTAAAGTTACACTACCACCTTTTTCAATAACTAAACACCACATCATATAATTGCCAATATAATCATTAGCACCACCAACACCTGCTAAATAATTATTGTTGAACTTAGGAGTACGGCTATTTGGATTTGCATCTTTAGTGCCATATTTAAACTCAAAATCATCAGCTTGAACATTAATTAAATCGTTTTCAGTAAGCAAAGCTTCAATTTTAGTTTTTGCAGCAGCATCTACCAAACGAGTATTTACAAAAGCTCTTAGCTTAAGTGTTTTAGCAGCTCTTCTCCATTTTGCAGCTCCAGCAGCATTTCCTGCTCCATAAAATAAATCTTGGCTGCCAGGATAAGCTGAAGGGGTTTTTGCTAAATCTGCAATAGCTCCATCTAATAAAACAATTGCAGCAGCATAAATATCTACACCTTTATCTGCTTTAGGGTTCGTATTATCTGTTCCTAAATTTGCTTCACTCATAGGAACATCGCCAAACATATCAACTAAAGTCATTAAAGCATATGCCTTTAATATTTTAGCCATAGCAACGTTAACATATTTTTTCTGTGCATCTGCTATAGGTATTAAAGCATTTGCATGCTTAAAAAGACCTGTATAAGCAGTACTCCAAAGCCCATCATAACCTTGTGGAGTATATGCATTTTGATAAGTGGGGCCGTACATTACAATTTGACGGCTTAATTGCATTCCATAATCAGATGCTCCGTCAAAAAAGCTTGCAAAGCTTAACTGAGCTTGTGTTAAATATAAATCTGCATTTGCCGCATCTGGAGTTGGAAAATTAGGGTTATTCAACATGCCATCGAACTTTTTATTGCACCCAATAAAAGTTAAACTTGCCATGAAGAATAGTATGATTATTTTAATTCTAAATTTCATAATTTTTAGTTTTTTGGGGTTTAAAATGTTAATCTTAAGCTAACTCCAATTCTACGAGATGTAGGACCAGATAAATATTCCAACCCTCTTACATTACTTACACCTAAACTTGAAGTTTCAGGATCAAAGTTTACGTATTTTGGGAAGTTAGGAGCATTATACCATAAGTTTTGGCCAGACACCACTATTGATGCAGATCCAAAAGGAGTATTAGCTAATAATTTTTCTGGAAAGCTATAAGCTAATGATGCTTCTCTTAATCTAATTAAAGTTGCATCATAAGTAATCAAATCTCCCATTCCAAAAAATCCACTTAAATTATTAAAGTAAGCTTGGCTGGTACTAATTTGAATATCATTTGGAGTTCCATCTTGTTTAACACCAGGTAAGATAAATGGTAAATTACGATCGAAATCAGTGTCTTTGCTTAATCCACGACCAACAACTGTACCAGGTGTATAAGCTAACATATCACCTCCTTGAGTCCAATCCCATTGCATTCTAAAACTAAATTCTTTATATGTTAAAGTAGAAATTCCACTTAATTTGAAATCAGGAATAGGATTACCAATGATACCTATGTTAGGGGAAGAAATATAATCTCCATTTCCATTAACTACACGTTGTCCAGTTTTAGGATCTTTAACGGTAAAACTTGATTGAATAACGCCTAAAGGCTGATCATTCATTGCAAATAATCCTTCGTTAGAAAAACCATCAACTACAATTTGTTTTACAAAAGCTGGCAACCCAAAAACTAAACTTCTGTTTTGAGTAAAGTTTGCATCTATTTGCCATTTTAAATTTTTGTTACGAATTGCAGTGTAACCTAAACCAATTTCAATTCCTTTATTACGAACTGAACCAGCATTAATTGATGTAACTGAAAAACCTGTAGAAGGATCTAAATCTCTATCCAAAATCTGATCTTTTGAAGTTCTGTTATACCATGTAAAATCCACAGTTAATCTTCTATCGAAAAAAGTACCTTCAAACCCTAATTCAATTTCATTCAATAACTCAGCTTTTAAATTTGGATTAGCTAATCTATTACCAATACTGTTTGCATTCATTATTGTTCCAACTCTATCAACAAATACATTGGTTGATATATTTAAAGTAGGGCGTGTGCTGTAAGGTCTTCCAAAGTTTGCACTTGTAGAATAACCTGCTCTTAACTTTAAGTAATTTATAGACTTGCTGGCTAAACTTGCAAATGCTTGTGTTGGAATAAATGAAACACTAGTACTTGGATAAAAAATGCTACGGTTAGCTTTTTCTAAATTTGAAGTCCAGCTATTACGTCCACCAATACTTACATACAAAAATTCTCTATATGCAAATTGACCTTGACCAAAAACCCCTACTGATTGTGTAGCTGATTTAAAATCTAAACCATTTCCACCTTCACTTATATTTTCGTGGTTAATAAAATTATCATGATCAAATAAACCATATACTAATTGATTAGTACTCTTCATACCATTTTGTTCGTATAATCTTTCTTGAGATTGAACACCAGCATCAAGATTTAATTTCCAATCTTTTGATAAATCTTTATTAAAAGTTAAAATCAAATCATGATTCCAAATAGTATTGTTACCATTAGCAGTTCTATGTATACCTGTTGTATATTGAGCTCCACCAACAGTACCCCCTTTATTTTGAGATAAGTAGTTTAAATCTGAATATTGATCTAAGCCAACACGGTAGCTTATATTTAAATTCTTCATTACCTCATAAATTAATGATAAATTACCAAATATGCGATTCACTTTTTGACCTGTGAATCCATTGTTCACTGTCCAAATAGGGTTTTGAATATCGTTACCACCTCTATAATAAACAGACGATTTATCTAATGGATTTTCCCAAGGTAAACCATGTAAATCAACAGCAATTGGCGTATATATTAGATTACCAAAAACTGATGAAGTTGATGGATTACTACCAAAACTTGTAGATGTTGGTGGAGATTTAAAATCAGTAACTGTATAATTTAATGTTCCACTAATTGTAAACTTATTACTTAACTTAGATGTACCACCTAAACCAAACGTATTTCTAATTAACCCATTCCCTGGTGTAAAACCTGCATCGTCCATATAACTAAAACTCGCATTAAAAGATCCATTAGCTGAAGATGATGCTATATTTAAAGATGTATTGCTGATTGTTCCAGTCTTAAAGAAATTCTTTACTGAATTTTTGTAAGCCTTAAAATCGTATAGAGCTCCAATAAATTGAGGAAAAGCAACATTTAATGCAGCCCTATCGTATGGGTGCCTAACTTGTACAGGAGGATCTTGGAAAGCAGCACCCCAGTTACTGAAGAACTGTAATCCTGTGCTTTGATCAAAACCACCACCATATTTATATTGATAATCTGGTAAATTAGCAACATTGTTTGTAAAGAAAGATTGACTTAAAGTAATTTCAGTACCTTTCTTTGTTTTTGCAGAAGATCCGTTTTTTGTTGTAACTAATACAACCCCATTTCTTCCTAACTCTCCATAAAGCGTAGTTGCACTTAATCCTTTTAATACAGAAATAGATTCAATATTGTTTGGATCTAAATCTAAGAAACGACTTGATGTTGTATTACCATAAACGAAGCTTGCTTGTGAGTTAGTTGAGGCATCGAAAGGAACACCATCTACAATAAATAATGGAGTAGAACTACCAGAAATTGTATTAACACCACGTATGATGATGTTAGTACCAGAACCAGACATACCACTTGTATTAGCAATATCAACTCCTGGAGCTTTACCATTTAAAAGACGAACAACGTCTCCATCTGGTCTGTTCTCTAAGTCTTTTTTGCCAACAGTAGCAACTGCATATCCTAATGCTTTCTTTTCTCTTTTAATACCAAGAGCTGTTACAACCACTTCGTCAATTTCTTGTTCGCTCTTTTT
>JAYVBS010000133.1:0-7714 GCA_043750315.1 Chitinophagaceae bacterium | reverse complement strand
TGCAAATCTTCATTATCAATCTTTGTTACATCATCAAAAAAAACATAATTAAATTCTTCGAATTTTTTTTCTTCTCTTTCTGATAATCCAGATTTATAAATCTCTAAATATTTTTTCCAAAAAGGATGATTTATGAAGTTTGAATTTGCAGCATTTTCATCCCAAAATTTTGCATCAAAAAAAGGCAATCTTTCTAGCCAATTATTTATGAGTTGTTGGATAGATAATTTTTCCTCAGTTTTATTAATTTGGTTATAATCTTCTTTATTAAATCCTCCTTCATTAGTTCTTTTATAATATTCTTTATCATGCCTTTTCTCCATTTGCAATCCTAATCTTGCTTCAAGTAATCTGAATTGTTTACTTTGAAATCCTGATGAAGGGGTCAACAAATTTCTAAACTCTAAAAAATCCAACGGGGTCATAGTATCTAAAATTTCAACTTGCTGATTCAATAGTTGCATAATTTTAATAACCCTTACTAATCGGTGTCTAACCAAATTTAAATCTTCTGAATTATCGTTGATAGATTCTTGTTCAAAAACAGCAGTACAATAATCTAACTCAAATAAAATTTGTTTAAACCACAACTCATAGGCTTGATGAATGATAATGAATAACATTTCATCATGTGCTGGTTTGTTACCATCTCGAAAACTAACAGGGTGCTGACTTTCGAGTATTTTTTCTGTTTGTAAATAAGAACCATAATACATTTCTTCACTCATAAATTGTTATTTTTTTATACTCCCTGCCAAGAAGAAGGATCTTGTCTCCAAATTTTTATAATTTCTAAATCTTGTAGTTGAATAATATTTTTTTCAATTGCTTTTTGTAATAATGCTTCAAAATTTGTGATGGATAAAAATGGAATATTAATTTTATCAAAAGCATCAACTGCTTCAATAAATCCATAATTAAAAATACTAGCCAATCCCAAAACATTCAAATTAAGCTGCTGTAAAACTTCAATAACTTTTATACTGCTTTTTCCAGTAGAAATTAAATCTTCAATTACAACTACATTTTGATTAATTGTAAAATCACCTTCAACTTGATTATTTAATCCATGCGATTTTGGTTGAGGCCGAACGTAACAAAAAGGCATGTTTAATTGGTTTGCAACCAAAGCCCCCCAAGCAATACCAGCAGTTGCAACACCTGCAATTAATTCAGTATTTTTATAATTTTCATTTATAATATTACAAAGTTCATTTACAATAAAACTTCTAACTTTAGGATAAGCTAAAATTTTTCTGTTATCACAATAAATTGGACTCTTCCAACCGCTTGCCCATTGAAAATGATTTTGAACATTTACTTTAATAGTTTTGATTTCTAAAAGTTGCTCTGCCAAAAAAATATCAGGACTCATACAGCAAATTTACTTGCTCAGTATTACTAAAAAGATTTTTTTTGTAATGATGACATTAAAAAAAATAATTGCAGCTGGCGGATTAGTAATAAATGAAAAAGAAGAAATACTTTTTATTTATAGACGAAATCATTGGGATTTACCAAAAGGTAAATTGGATGAAGGTGAAAGTATTGAAACTTGTGCTTTAAGAGAAGTGAAGGAAGAAACTGGAATTATTAATTGTACTATTGAATGTTATTTGTGCAAAACATTTCATGAATATTTTGATAAATGGGTAAAAGAAGATGTTATTAAAGAAACTTGGTGGTTTTTAATGAAATCTAGTTCATCTGAATTATTAAAACCACAAACTGAAGAAGATATTAATCAAATTCTTTGGGCTAATCAAACCAATTTAAATAAATATTTAAATAATACTTATCCAAATATTTTAGAGGTAATCAATTCTTATAAAAATATCTAAAGACTTTCTAAGTTTTTTACAACACCAATTGTTTTTGCCAAAATTTCAACATCAAGTTTTAGTGAATGATTATTGATATAATATAAATCGTATTCTAATTTTTCTAAATTTTCTTCAGGTGTTGCTAATGGTTTATGCACTTGTGCCCATCCTGTAATTCCAGGTTTTATTGAATGTCTATGACTATAATATTCGTTCTTTTTAGAAAAAATTTCTACAATATCCATTCGTTCAGGTCTTGGGCCAATCACACTCATGTCACCTTTAAGTACATTTATCAATTGAGGAAGTTCATCAATTTTAGATTTTCGTAAAATTTCGCCAACAGTAGTTATTCTTGCATCATCTTCAGTAGTATGATCTAAATAACCATTTTTGCTGTGCACCATTGTTCTTATTTTATACATTGTAAATGGTACCCCATTCAACCCAACTCGTTTCTGTTTAAATATTATTGGACCCTTAGAACTTAATGACATAGCTATACTACCAATTATTATTAATGGTAAAGCAATTGGCATCACTAATAAACAAATTACAATATCCATAATTCTTTTCATCACAATATGTGAGTATGGAATTTCCTTTAATTCTACTTTGTTGTCATTATAAGAAGAAACTGCTAATAGCATGGAAATTTTATTCTTTCTTTGTAAGAATGAACAAAATAAATGTTTTTTAAACAAAAAAACAAAATATAAAAATCTGGTTCAACAATCTAGTTACAAAATATTTATTTATTTTATTTAGTAAATACTTCAGAATTCATATGAAAATTTATTTTCAGCAACAATTATTTTCTTTTTGTACAAATGTTTTTATAAAAATGGGTTGTTCAATGAAAGATGCAACTCAGGCCTCTGAAGTTTTAATTAATGCAGATATAAGAGGAATTGATAGTCATGGTGTTGCCAGATTAATTGGCTATGTTAGATTATGGGAGTTAGGAAGAATTAATTCGACTCCGAATTTAAAAATTGTACATGAAACTCCTTCAACGGCAACTATAGATGCAGAAAAAGCTTTAGGTTTAGTTTCAGCTCCTTATGCAATGAAAATTGCAATTGAAAAAGCAAAAAATGTGGGCACTGGATGGGTTTGTGTAAAAAATAGTAACCATTTTGGCATTGCTGGTTATCATGCAATGATGGCTTTAGAACATGATATGATAGGTATTGCCATGACAAATGCAAGTGCTTTAGTTGCACCAACTTTTGGATTAGAAAAAATGTTAGGCACTAATCCTATTGCTGTTGCAATTCCAGCAAACAAACAACCTGCATTTGTAGCAGATTTTTCAACAACAACTGCAGCAAACGGGAAATTAGAAATTGCTCAAAGAAAAAATAAACCTATACCAACTGGTTGGGCACAAGATAAAAATGGTATAGAAACAACTGATGCCCATATCTTAAAACAAGAAGGATCATTATTACCATTAGGAAGTGATAGAGAACATGGAAGCCATAAGGGTTATGCTTTAGGAAGCATTGTAGATATTTTTTCTGGAGTTTTAAGTGGTGCATCTTTTGGCCCTTGGGCACCTCCATTTCCAGCTTACATTCCTTTGCCAATAAATATGCCTGGCGATGGATTAGGTCATTTTTTTGGAACTATGAGAATAGATGCTTTTCAAGAGGCACAAGAATTTAAAAATAAAATGGATGTTTGGATTGAAAGGTTTAGAAATACTAAACCAATATACCCTAATCAAAAAGTACTAATACCAGGTGATCCTGAAAGACTAATAGAAATAGAAAGAATTAGAAAAGGAATTCCAATTGAAGATGAGGTTATTGCAACTTTAACTGAACTAAGTATTAAGTTTAATATAGAATTGTAAAACCACCAAATTCTATATTAAACTTAATATTTTTTTTTTGAGTATTTCTTTTAACTCAAATATTCCTTCAGTTGCAGAAGATTCAATTGCAGTAATATTTTTTATTCCAAAAGTGTTAGGCACTTTTTTATCAATAATAAATTTTGGAATTTCTTTCTGTGCAAAATTAATTAATGAAGCAGCTGGATACACTTGCAACGAAGTTCCAATAATTACAAAAATATCTGCATCTTCAACAATAGGTACAGCTTTTTCTAGCATAGATACCTCTTCTTCGAACCAAACAATATGTGGTCTTAATTGTCCCCCATCATCAGCCTTATCTCCTACTTTAATATCAGCTCTAATATCATAAGTTTTATGTTTATTTAAAACACTTCGCATTTTAAAAATTTCTCCATGCAAATGAAGGACGTTAGTACTTCCTCCCCTTTCATGCAAATCATCAATATTTTGTGTAATTATAGTCACATCAAAATCAGTTTCCAATTTTGCTAATTCAATATGAGCAGCATTAGGTAAAGCATTTGCAACATCATTTCGTCTCATATTATAAAAATCCAATACTAATTGTGGATTAGCTGCAAAACCTCGTGGTGTTGCAACTTCATAAACATTATAACCTTCCCATAATCCATCAGCATCTCTAAAAGTTTTTAGGCCACTTTCAGCACTAATACCTGCACCACTTAATACCACTAATTTGGGTTTACTTTTTTGCATGAAATTATTTTGAAAAATTTTATAGAACTGCAGCTTGTTGCATTAACCAATCAATTGCTAATCTATACCCATCTAATCCAAAGCCACTCATTACAGCTTTTGCTTTTGATGAAACAAATGAATTTTTTCGATATTCTTCTCGAGCAAAAATATTTGAAATATGCACTTCAACTACTGGAGTTTGAATGGCTGAAACTGCATCTGCAATTGCAACAGAAGTATGACTATAACCTGCAGGATTTAAAACAATACCTTGAGAATTAAAACCAACTCGTTGAATTTCGTTAATAATATCTCCCTCAACATTGCTTTGAAAATAAGATAATTTCACTAAAGGAAATTGTTGCTGAAGTTCTTTAAAATAAATTTCGAAAGATTTATTACCATAAATATCAACTTCTCTGGTGCCAAGAAGATTTAAATTAGGGCCATTGATAATATGAATATTCATGCAGTAAAATTAGTTCATTAAAGCAATAAAATCATCGAATAAATATCTGCTATCATGAGGACCAGGAGTTGCCTCTGGATGATATTGAACGCTGAATGCAGGTTTATTTTTTAGCTTGATTCCCTCAATACTATTATCATTTAAGTTTATATGAGTGATAACAATATTTGAATTATTTTTTACAGCTTCTGGCTCAATTCCAAATCCATGATTTTGTGTGGTAATTTCACTTTTACCAGTAATTACATTGATTACAGGATGATTTAAACCTCTATGTCCATGATGCATTTTATAAGTTGGAATGTCATTGGCTAATGCTAACAATTGATGACCTAAACAAATGCCAAAAACAGGTTTTTCCTCTTTCAAAATTTCCTTAATGGTTTCAACAGCATAAGGCATTGCTGCAGGATCACCAGGTCCATTAGAAATAAAATATCCAGAAGGATTAAATTCTTTTAATTCTTTTAATGAAGTTTTTGCAGGGAATACTTTTACATGAACACCTCTTTCAACTAAACAATTTAAGATATTTTTCTTAATACCAAAATCTAAAACAGCAACTTTATATTTTGCATTTTCATCACCCAACTCATACACTTCTTTTGTACTTACTGTACTTGCTAATTCTTGGCCATCCATATCAGGACAAGTTTCCAACATTTTTTTTAATTCAGACACTTCAAAAACTTCTGAGGAAATAATACAATTCATAGCACCTTTAGTTCTTACATGAATTACTAAAGCTCTTGTATCAATACCTTCAATAGCTACAATATTATTTTTTATTAAATAAGAAAGTAAGTTGTCATCTGCTTGAGCTCTACTATAAATTTCTTCTAAATTTTTACAAATAAGTCCTTTAATTTTTACATTGCTACTTTCAACATCAGTAAACTTTGTACCATAATTTCCAATGTGCACGTTGTTCATAATTAAAACTTGACCACTATAGCTTGGGTCAGTAAAAACTTCTTGATAACCTGTCATTCCAGTATTAAAACATATTTCACCCATTGATGTTCCTTTTGTTCCAAACTGAAAACCATGTAACAAAGTACCATCGCTCAATAATAAAATTGCAGGTTGCTTAGATTGATTCATGAACATAAATTAAATTGCTGCAAAATAAACTTATTCTAACTAAAAAAATACTGAAAGTAGATAAAGTAATAATAAGTTATTTTCAAGCTTTACATTTGTAGAGACTTCTAGTAATCAACAACATTAATTATCTAGTTTAATGAAGATTCTTTTTAAAAAAGCAGAAATAATTGATAAAAACAGTACACATCATCAAAAAATAAAAGATATTTTGATTGATGATGGCGTTATTGCGAAAATTGATACAGATTTAATATCTGCTGATGCACAAATAGTAGAATACCCTCATTTAAAAGTATCTATAGGATTTGTAGATATTTTTACTAAGATTGGAGAACCTGGATTTGAACATAATGAAACTTTGGAAACTGCTGCACAAGCTGCTCAATATGGAGGGTTTACAAGAATATTTATGTTGCCAAATACTCATCCAACTATTTCTACTCAAAGTCAAGTAAATTACATTACAGAAAAATCAAAAAAATTTTCAGCTTATATTCATCCAATAGGTGCTATTTCTAAAAATATAGAAGGCAAAGAATTAGCAGAAATGTATGATATGTTTAATAATGGTGCTATTGCTTTTTCAGATGGCGATTTACCTGTACAATCAGCAGCCCTATTTTTAAAAGCATTGCAATATGTTAACAGTTTTAATGGCACGTTAATACAAAAGCCAATTGAAAATAGTTTTACTAAACTGGGAAGTATGAATGAAGGAATTATTTCAACACAATTAGGAATTCAGGGTATTCCAAGCTTTGCAGAAGCTTTAGTAATTAAAAGAGATATTGAATTATTAAAATACTCAAATAGTAGATTACATATTACTGGCATTTCTACAGTTGAAGGAATAAATTTAGTAAGTGAAGCCAAAAAAGAAGGATTACAAATTACTTGTAGTGTAGCACCACATCATTTAATATTTTGTGATGAAGATTTAATGAATTATGATAGCAATTTAAAAGTTAATCCTCCACTTAGAAAAAAGAAAGATATGCTTGCTTTGAGAGAAGCCTTATTAGCTGGAACAATTGACTGTATTGCTTCTCACCATGTTCCATTACATTCTGATAATAAAGATTGTGAATTTGATAAAGCAAATTATGGTATGATTAATTTACAAACTGTTTTCCCAATTTTGCAAAAATTATTTCCAACTTTATTGATAACTAACCTTATTGATATGTTAAGTTATAATGCAAGATTAATTTTTAATTTGCCCAATTATAAAATTGAAGAAGGTGAAATAGCAGAATTAACATTTTACAATACAGTTGATGAATTTATTTTAACCAAAGAAAATAATAAAAGTAAATCATCAAACACATCAATTTTCGATATTAAACTAACAGGTAAAATATTAGGTACAATTAATAAAGGAAAAATTTTTACTAATTAAAATGCAACAAAAAACACATATACAAAAAGGGCTATTGATTGCTGCAATTTTAATTTTATTTAAAGTTATAACTCATTTCACTCACACGAGTTTTGCTGAATGGACAGTTTTTGTTTTTGGGCTAATCATTTTACTAGGAGTATTAATAAGTGTAGTTTTACATAAAAACGAAAATAATTCTATAGGAAAATTTACTGAGTTATTTTCATATGGTTTTAAAGTAACTGCTGTAATTACTTGTATTTATTTTCTTTTTATTTTTTTAGAAACCAAATTATTTTTTCCGAATTATATTCAACAAAAATTTGATCTAAGAATTGAAAATATGCAAAATAATTTCAAAATTGAAT
>JAYVBS010000132.1:0-7740 GCA_043750315.1 Chitinophagaceae bacterium | reverse complement strand
TTAGTAAGAAAAGGACGCGAAATTATTCGTGCCAAAAGTAAATCAAGAGCTTTAGACGCTTGTCCACAACGCCGTGGTGTTTGTACAAGAGTTTATACAACTACCCCTAAAAAACCAAATTCAGCTTTACGTAAAGTAGCTAAAGTTAGATTAACTAATAAAACAGAGGTAATTGCATACATTCCTGGAGAAGGACATAATTTACAAGAGCACTCAATTGTTTTAATTCGTGGTGGTCGTGTAAAAGATTTACCAGGTGTACGTTATCATATTGTTCGTGGTAGTTTAGATACTGCTGGAGTAAAAGATCGTAAACAAAGTCGTAGCAAATACGGTACAAAGAAAGAAAAAGCAAAAAAATAATTGTTAAAAACTTAGGTTGAGTAAAGTTTTAATACTTGAAGAAAGTCAACCACAATCAATAAAAATTAAAAATGAGAAAGTCCCAACCAAAGAAAATTCCTTTAGCACCAGACAGCAAGTATAACGATAAAATGGTTACACGTTTTGTAAACAACTTAATGTGGGAAGGAAAGAAAAGCACAGCAATTACTATTTTTTATAATGCTATCGATAAAGTAACAAAAATTACTGGTGAAGATGGTTATGAAGTATGGAAAAAAGCAATTAGTAATGTAACACCAGGTGTTGAAGTTAAAAGTAGAAGAATTGGTGGTGCAAACTTTCAAATTCCAACAGAAGTTCGTCCTGATAGAAAAATTTCATTAAGCATGAAATGGTTAATACGTTTCAGCAGAGAAAGAAATGGTAAAACAATGGCTGATAAATTATCTAATGAAATCATTGCTGCAAGCAAGGGTGAAGGTGGTGCTTTCAAAAAGAAAGAAGATACACATAGAATGGCTGAAGCAAATAAAGCTTTCTCTCATTTCAAATTCTAATATAAATTAGTAATAATACATTTGTCCCTCTCGAAATATTCGAGAGGGATTTTTATTTTAACTCATGAAAAATTATCAAACACAATTACAACATTTAATTGAAGAAGCTTTAAAAGAAGATATTGGTTCTGGAGATTATAGTTCTCTATGTTGCATTCCATTTGAACAAAAAGGAACTGCTATTTTAAATGTAAAAGAAGATTGCATAATTGCAGGTATAGAAGTTGCAAAAGAAATTTTTAATTATGTAGAAAAAGATATTGTTTTTATTAAATATTTAAATGATGGTGATAAGGTGAAAGCAGGAGATATTGCTTTTGAAGTTAAAGCCACAATACAAACTATTTTAAAATGTGAAAGATTGCTGTTGAATAGTATGCAAAGAATGAGTGGCATTGCTACATTAACCCAGCAATATGTTTCGCTTATTGCAAACTACAATACTCAAATTCTAGATACAAGAAAATCAACGCCAAATTTTAGATTATTAGAAAAAGAAGCAGTAAGAATAGGGGGAGGAAAAAACCACAGATTTGGATTATTTGATATGATAATGTTAAAAGATAATCACATTGATTATTGTGGAGGTATTTCGAAAGCTATTGAACTTGCCTGGAGTTATAAACAAAAAAATAAGATTGAAATAAAGATTGAAATTGAAACAAGAAATTTGGACGATGTAAATGAAGTTTGCAATAATGGATTTAATATAGTAGATAGAATTATGTTAGATAATTTTTCGCCAGAATTAATAATTCAAGCTTTAAAAATTATTGACAAAAAATTTGAAACAGAAGCAAGTGGAGGAATAAATATAAATAACATTAAAAGTTATGCTGCTACAGGTGTTGATTATATTAGTGTGGGTGCTTTAATTCATCAGGCAAAAAGTGTTGACCTAAGTTTAAAAGCTAAAATGATATAAATAATTATTGCATGAATAAAAATAATTCTAAAAACAGTGGAATAGTATTTAGTACAAATCCCGAATTTAAAATTTCAGATGATGTTGAAGAAATTATTACCCTATCAAAAAAAGAACAACCTCTTAAAATTTATTTAGATAAAAAACAAAGAGCTGGCAAAATTGTGACACTTATTAGAGGTTTTATTGGTACTGATAATGATTTACAAAACTTAGGAAAACAAATAAAAACTTCATGTGGTACAGGTGGTTCGGCTAAAGAAGGTGAAATAGTTATTCAAGGAGATCATAAAACTAAAATTCATCAATGGCTCAATAAACATGGATATTCTTTAGCCACAATGCTTTAAAAAACTTCTCCCAAATTTACAAAAAGTCCACCAGAGCCGTCTAAACCAAAACCATAATCAATTGCCAAATTTGTACGAGAATATTTATTGAACTTTATCCTAATTCCTGTTCCAAATCCAGGAATTATTCTTTCAAATTTTTTACTATTAATCTCAGTAAAAGTTTGTGCATTTGCAAAAATTACTGCACCCAAAAATTTGTTTTTAGTAATATTAAATCTTAATTCAGATTCTAAATAAATTAAGTTAGGACTTCTAAATCTACTTTGTATATACCCCCTTCCTAAATTATTATTAGTATCCCATCCAGTGCTTGGCAAATCCAAGTATGGGGCTTTTCCATTAATTATTAACCAATAATAATTCCAAATAGCTAGTGTAGTATTCTTATTATCTAATTTAAAATATTTTCTATAGTCTAATGAAAGTGAGGTCCAATCATTATCACTTCCCAAATATTTTTTATTAAATCTTAAAATTAAATTAGAGTAAAATCCTTTACTTGAATTAATTGGATTATCTCTTTTATCGGCTAACAGATTAAAACTTAACCCTGATGAATTTGATGTTTTATAGTATCCATAAGTATCATAATCACTTGTAAAAGAGTGATGTTCTTGAGTTATATTCCATCGTTTATCAAGCATATAACCTACTCCAAAATATAGATTATGCTTTATTTTTTTATAAAATGTAGCATAAAATCTTAAAAAAGAATAATTAACTAAAATATTGTCTTTCTCTTTCGAAAATCCGCCTAAGCCATAAGTGTCTTGAGGGTAAATATAATATCGCAAATCTCCATTAAAATTCCATTCATTGTTTTTTGCCCAAATTTCAGATTGCAAATAAAACTCTAATTGATTTTTTTCGGTGTACGATATTCCTTGAGTAATTGCTGAAGTATTAGTTGAATCGTTTTTCTCATTTTTAAAAATAACATTTCCAGATAAATTAGCAACTAACCCACTTTGCAGTGTATAACCTATTATTGGTAGAATAGAAAAATGATATTTTTTATCGCTTTTATCCTCAATAGCTCTTGCCTTATTTTTCTTTTTAAATATTTTCTTTGACAAATCAATTAAATCGAGTTGCTCATCGAATTTTTTATCTTGAAAAGTATCAATCACAATTTCATGTTGACCAATACTTTTAATTGAAAAATTTGTGAACAAAAAAAATAAAAAAATGTATTTTATTTTAATTAAATTGAGCATTAAAATTAATTAAGATGAAATTTTTGATATCTTAAAATAACAAACGAGTTTTAAGCTTTAAAATTACTTGTACTTTAAAGATTGCTAAAAGTAAAAAAAATAGAAAAATGGGCAAATTTTTATGTTTTTAGCCATATATTGCACCTCTTTTCAATAAAATTCGTTATTTTTTAACCAAAACTGTAAAAATGGACTTGAAGCAAATTCATGAATTAATTAAGATAGTTAACAAGAGCAATATTGGTGAAATTAGTATAGAAGATAAAGATGGCAAAGTTACTATTAAACAAAAAGAAGAGCAAGTTCTTACTGTAGCTGCTCCTCAACAAGTTTATAATGTTGCTCCTCAACAACCCCAAGTTGCTTCAACACCAACAGCAATAACCGAAACAGTAAAAGCTGAAACTACATCTGCACCAGTTCAGTCAAACACCATAACTATAAAAAGTCCCATGATTGGTACTTTTTATAGAAAAGCATCTCCAGATAAACCTTCATTTGTTGAAATAGGAACAATGATTGAACCAGGTAAAGTTCTATGCGTAATTGAAGCTATGAAACTTTTTAACGAAATTGAAAGTGAAGTAAAAGGGAAAATCGTTAAGGTATTAGTGGACGATAAAAGTCCTGTTGAATACGATCAGCCTCTATTCTTAGTAGAACCTGCTTAATTCAAATTCAGATTGAATATTATTTCATTCTGATCATTTATTAATTGAAAATATAATTTAATGTTTAAAAAAATCCTCATTGCAAACAGAGGCGAAATTGCTTTAAGAGTTATTAGAACTTGTAGAGAAATGGGAATTAAAACTGTTGCAGTTTACTCTACTGCAGATAAAGATAGTTTGCACGTTCGTTTTGCAGATGAGGCTGTTTGTATAGGCAAACCACCGAGCACTGATAGTTATTTGAATATTCCTCATATAATGGCTGCTGCAGAAATTACAAATGCAGACGCTATTCATCCAGGTTATGGTTTTTTAGCAGAGAATGCAAAGTTCTCTCAAATATGTGCAGATCATGATATTAAGTTTATTGGTCCAACACCATTTATGATCAATAATATGGGAGATAAAATTACTGCAAAAGAAACCATGATAAAAGCTGGAGTTCCTGTTGTTCCAGGAAGTGGTGGTTTATTAGAAAGTGTAAGTCAAGCTAAAAAAATAGCAAAAGATGTTGTGGGATATCCTGTAATTTTAAAAGCTACTGCAGGTGGTGGTGGTAAAGGAATGAGAATTGTTTGGGAAGAAAGTGAAATGGAACGTGCATTTACAACAGCAAAAGCAGAAGCTGCAGCATCATTTAAAAATGATGGCTTATACATGGAAAAATATGTTGAAGAACCACGCCATATTGAAATTCAAATTGCTGGCGACCAATATGGCACAATTTGTCACATGAGTGAAAGAGACTGCTCTATTCAACGTCGTCATCAGAAATTAGTTGAAGAATCTCCATCTCCTTTCATGACTCCTAAATTGAGAAAAGCAATGGGTAAAGCAGCTATTAAAGCAGCTCAAGCAATCAATTATGAAAGTGTTGGAACAATTGAATTTTTAGTTGATAAGAATCGTAATTTTTATTTCATGGAAATGAACACTCGTATTCAAGTTGAACACTGTGTAACTGAAGAAGTAATTAATTTCGATTTAATTAAAGAACAAATTAAAATAGCAGCAGGCGAAAAAATTTCAGGTGTTAATTATGAACCTAACATGTGTGCTATTGAATGTAGAATCAATGCAGAAGATCCCTATAACGATTTCAGACCTTCGCCTGGAAAAATAACTTATTTAAATACTCCAGGTGGGCATGGTGTTAGAGTTGATAGTCATGTGTATGCAGGCTATGTAATACCTCCATATTATGATAGTATGATTGGTAAATTAATCACTATTGCAAGAACAAGAGATGAAGCCATAGATACAATGTATAGAGCATTAAGTGAATATGTAATTGAAGGTATTAAAACAACCATTCCTTTTCATTTACAATTAATGCAAAACGAAGATTTTAGAAAAGGAAACTTTACAACTAAGTTTTTAGAAAGTTTTAAAATGAGTTAGCATTTTTATAACCTAATATTTGCAATGTGTAATAATTTCTAAAAACAATTATTACACATTATTTTTTTATAGTTAAATTGTGGAAATGGAAAAGAAATTAGAACGATTAAAACAACAGGCTCTAGAATATCATAGTAAAGGAAGGCCTGGAAAAATTGAAGTTATTCCAACCAAAGAAGCAAAAACTCAAAAAGATTTATCATTAGCATATAGCCCTGGTGTTGCAATTCCTTGTTTAGAGATTGAAAAAAATCCAGAAGATGCTTATAAATACACAGCAAAAGGAAATTTAGTTGCAGTAATAACCAATGGTACAGCAGTTTTAGGACTAGGAGATATTGGAGCACAAGCTAGCAAACCTGTTATGGAAGGTAAAGGAGTGCTTTTTAAAATATTTGCTGATATTGATGTTTTTGATATTGAGATTAATGAAAAAGATCCAGTAAAATTTGTAGAAATTGTAAAGTCTTTAGAGCCAACTTTTGGTGGAATTAATTTGGAAGATATTAAAGCTCCAGAATGTTTTTATATAGAACAAGAATTAAAAAAGCTTACAAATATTCCAGTGATGCATGATGACCAACATGGCACTGCAATTATAAGTGCTGCTGCTTTGCTTAATGCACTAGAAATTCAAAAAAAGAAAATTGATAAAGTACAAATTGTTGTAAATGGTGCAGGTGCAGCTGCAATTTCTTGCATCAAATTATATGTTTCTTTGGGTGTAAAAAAGAGTAATATTAAAGTTTTTGACAGTAAAGGATTGATACATACTGGAAGAAAAGATTTAGATGATCAAAAACAAATTTTTGCTATTGTTTCTAAAGAAATGACCCTTGAAGAAGGCATGAAAAATAGTGATGTTTTTATTGGTTTAAGTAAAGGGAATGTTGTTTCTAAAGAGATGGTGAAAAGTATGGCAAAAAATCCAATTGTTTTTGCAATGGCCAATCCAGATCCTGAGATTAGTTATGAAGATGCAACCGAAGTTAGAAAAGATATTATCATGGCTACAGGCAGAAGTGATTACCCTAATCAGGTTAATAATGTTTTAGGGTTCCCATTCATTTTCAGAGGTGCTTTAGATGTTAGAGCAACAGCTATTAACGAACAAATGAAACTTGCTGCTGTAAAGGCTTTGGCTAATTTAACAAAAGAGCCTGTTCCTGATATTGTTAATCTAGCTTATAATAATAAAACATTAAGTTTTGGCAAAGATTATATCATTCCAAAACCTGTTGATCCTAGATTAATTTCTACTGTATCACCAGCTGTTGCAAAAGCAGCAATAGAATCAGGTGTTGCACAAAAAGTTATAACAAATTGGGATAATTACATAGTAGAGTTAAATAAACGTTTAGGATTGGATAATCAATTGTTACGAGTACTAGCAAATAAAGCTAAACGAGATCCAAAACGAATTGTGTTTGCTGAAGCTGATAATTTTAAAATTTTAAAGGCTGCTAGTAATATTTATGATGAAGGAATTGGTTATCCAATTCTTTTAGGCAATGAAAAGAAAATTCAGAAAATTGCTGAAGAAAATAATATCGACATTTCAGATTTGCCAATAATAGATCCACGTAGTGAAGAAACAGAAGCCAAAAGAATACAATATGGTGAATTATTTTTTAATAAACGTCAACGTAAAGGATTTAACCATTACGAAAGTTTAAAAATAATGAAAGACAGAAACCATTTTGGTTGTATGATGGTTGAGACTGGTGATGCTGATGCAATGATTTGTGGTTTAACAAGAAATTATGCAGATGCAATTAGGCCAAGTTTACAAATAATAGGAACAGAAGAAGGAGTTAAAAATATTGCAGGGATGTATTTACTCATCACTAAAAAAGGTCCATTATTTTTAGCAGATACTACAGTAAATTTTAACCCTTCTGCAGAAGAATTAGCAGATATCACTTTACTGGTAGCAAAACAAGTAAAATCTTTTGGAATAACTCCAAGAATTGCTATGTTAAGTTATAGTAATTTTGGAAGTAGCGATGGTGATGAAGCAAAAATTGTTGCTAAAGCAACTTCAATTGTAAAAGAAAGAAATCCTGCTTTAATTATTGATGGAGAAATGCAAGGCACTTTAGCATTTAATAAAGAAATTTTAAAAGATAATTATCCCTTTAGTACTTTGGTAGATAAAGAAGTTAATGTACTTATTTTTCCAAATTTAACAGCAGGCAATATTGCATACAATTTATTAAAAGAAATTGCAGAGGCAGAAACGATTGGACCTATTTTATTAGGTATAAAAAA
>JAYVBS010000131.1:0-7749 GCA_043750315.1 Chitinophagaceae bacterium | reverse complement strand
CAAACCACTAATGATATTAGCAGTATTAATGCAGTAACTTATCCATACATTAAATTGTTAATACAAGTAAGAGATACTGTGAATCAAACAGCATATCAATTAAAATATTGGCGTTTGATTGCAGATGGCTTGCCTGAAGGTGCTTTAGCTCCAAACATCAAATTTACTTTTAAAGACAGTTTGCAAATCGGAGAACCTCAAAATGTTTCTATTAGTTTTAAAAATATCAGTGATATGGCTTATACTGATAGTTTAAGTATAAAAATGCAAATCACAGATAATAATAATACTGTTCAAAATATCATCTTACCAAAAATTAAAAAACTATTATCTGGTGATACTGCAACTATTTCAACTTCAATTGCTACAGATAATTTAGTTGGCAAGAATAGTTTTTATGTTAACATAAACCCTACCAATACTCCTCATGAACAATATTTGTATAATAATTTTGCTTACAAGAATTTTTATGTTTTTGGCGATGATAAAAACCCTTTGTTAGATGTAACTTTCGATGGAGTGCATATTTTAAATGGAGATATTGTAAGTAGCAAACCCAGAATTAGAGTGGCTTTGAAAGATGAATCGAAATATTTAGCATTGAATGATACATCATTAATTACAGTTCAATTAAAGTATCCAAATGGGAAAATTAGACAGTTTAAATATGGCACAGATACTTTACAATTTATTCCAGCTAACGTTAATGGAGGAGATAATACTGCAATGGTAGATTTTAATCCAACACTTTTCGAAGATGGTAATTATGAACTTTTAGTTAAAGCAAAAGATAAAAGCAATAACAATGCTGGTCCAAATCAATATCGAGTGTTGTTTAGTGTTTACAATAAACCCATGATTAGTAATTTGTTTAATTATCCAAATCCATTTACAACATCAACAGCATTTGTGTTTACACTTACAGGTTCACGGTTACCTCAAAATATTAGAATACAAATTTTAACTGTTACAGGTAAAGTAGTTAAAGAAATTAATCAGTCAGAATTAGGTCCAATTCATGTTGGCAGAAATATTACTGAATATAAATGGGATGGTACTGATATGTATGGTCAAGCTTTAGGTAATGGTGTTTATTTGTATAGAGTGATAACCAACCTTGATGGAAAAAGTTTAGAAAAATGGAATACAACCGATAATCAAGGCTCTCAGATAAATACAGATAAATACTTTAAAGCTGGATATGGTAAAATGTATTTGATGAGGTAAGTTTGCAATATGAAAACAGTTGGTATTGGAACAAGAGTTTTGAATTTTTTAATAGATACTATTATTATTTTTTTTATTAGTTATCTTATTTCAAAAATTAATTTATGGTATGCAGAACAATATAGAATAGCAGAGGTTAAGTTTAATTATTATTATCCTTTTAGTACTATTTTCTTTTTTGTTCTTTTTGTTTACTATACAATTATGGAATTGCTTTTTTCACGAACTATAGGTAAATTTTTGAGTTATAGCAAAGTAGTAAATGAAAAAGGAAAAAGACCAAATATTTTTCAAATTCTTGTGAGAAGTACAATAAGATTAACCATTATTGATATGTTCTTCATTCCTTTTTTAGATAAAACCCTACACGATTACCTTAGTAAAACAAATGTTGTAGAAGTTGATTAAATTATTTTTCATTTTAACTTTTAATACTTTTTTTGAACTTTTCTTTTTTTATATCTAAGCGAATTGCTTTTAATAAACAGAAATCGTTTTCTCGTTTTATTATTCGTTTATCTATTGCAGCAACAGCTTTAAGTGTTGCTGTAATGATTATTGCTTCTGCTTTTGCAACAGGTTTTCAAAACACCATTTCAAAAAAAATATTTAGTTTTTGGGGTCATATTCGTGTTCAGCATTTTGAATTAGGGAAATCATCTGTAGCAGAAGAAACTGCAATATTTAAAAGCGATACTGTTGAAAATATTTTAAAAACAAATTCTAACATAACACATATTAATGCTTTTGCAACAAAAAGTGCAGTACTAGAATTTAATAAAAATTTAGAAGGTGTTTTAATAAAAGGTATAGAACAACAGTATGATAGTATTCAGATGAAACCATTTTTAGTTCAAGGGAGATGGTTAAATTTTAATGATAGTTTTTATAGCAAAGAAGTTTTGTTATCATCAATTATAGCAAATGAATTACATACTGTACTTAACGATATTATAAAAGCTGTATTCATTAATTCTTCAGATGGATCAACTACTTACAGAAAATTAAAAGTAGTAGGTATTTATAAAACTGGTATTGAAGAAAATGATAAACTTTTCGCCATTACCGATATTCGATTATTACAAAGAATTAATAATTGGACTGAAAAACAAATTGGGGGATATGAAGTTTTTGTAAAGGATTATAAACAAATGCAAACTATTTCTGATAACATTCGACTACCTATTATTTGGAATGCTAAAAGTATAAAAGAAGTTTATCCTTCTATATTCGATTGGTTAAATGTTCAAGGAACCAATAGAAATATTGTGTTTATTATTATGGCAATTGTTGCAATTATAAATTTAATTACTTGTTTACTAATTTTAGTTTTAGAAAGGGTAAAAATGGTAGGAATTTTAAAATCTCTTGGGGCCAATAATATCAATATCCAAAAAATATTTTTATATTATGCTGCTTTCATTTCTTTAATGGGAGTTGGTATTGGAGCTATTGCAGGCGTTGGTTTATGTATGTTACAACAATATACCAAGTGGTTTAAATTAGATGAAGTAAATTATTATATTGCTTATGTACCTGTAGAAATTATTTGGTTGCAAGTAACATTAATTTGCATCATTACATTAATTCTTTGCTTTGTTGCATTAATACTTCCAACAATTTTAATTAAACGTGTAGAGCCGGTTAAAGCCATTCGTTTCAACTAGTTTAATTTCCTGTAAAAACTGCTTTTCTTTTTTCTAAAAATGCTGTGGTTCCCTCAATCATATCTTGTGTAGTAAAACATTTACCAAATGCTTTTACTTCTTCTTCAAAGCCATTTTTTGTTTCATCAAAAACAGCATTGGCAACTTTAATGCAATTAGCAACAGCAATTGGTGCTTTTGTATTTACCACAGTTAAAATACTTTTCGCTTTATTTATTAATTCTTCAGGTGTAGTAACATAATTGACTAAACCATATTGTAAAGCAGTGTTGGCATCAATCATAGCTGCACTTATCAATAATTCAATAGCTCTGCCCTTACCAATCAATTGAACTAATCTTTGTGTTCCACCATAGCCAGGAATCAATCCTAAGTTCACTTCTGGCTGACCAAATTTTGCATTATCACTGGCAATTCTAAAATGACAACTCATAGCTAACTCACAACCTCCACCTAAAGCAAAACCATTTACACAGGCAACAATTGGTTTGCTACAATTTTCTATCTTAAAAAAAACATCTTGTCCTCTTTTTGCTAATGCCATAGCTTCATCAAGATTTAGACTATTAAATTCACTTATATCTGCTCCAGCAACAAATGCTTTGGCACCAGAGCCAGTAAAAATTACTGATTTAATTTCAGCAGAACCTTCTACTTCATCAACCAAAGCACTTAAATCTGTAAACACATCTCTATTTAAAGCATTTAGTTTATCTGGTCTATTAATAGTAACAATTAATATATTTTCTTCTAAACTGGTTAACAATGTGGTATAATTCATAAAGCCTAGTTTTTTGCGAAGATGCAGTTTTTTTTAGTTTAAAGTTTTCCTAAAGCTTTCACTTATTATTGTTTGGCAGGCTGTAAATGTTAGTTTTGAAGCCTTACTCCCTTTAAACTTCCACAATTATATTTTGTCTTTGGATAGTTATGTAGCAATAATTATCCATTTGTAATAAGCTGTTCATGTCTCAATTTTCAATATTTAAAGCAATTTTCTCAAAACATAAATGGCAATTATGGCTAACTTATATTTTATTTTCATTAGAAATGGTTGGCTCATTGTTAAGACCATTCTTTTTAGGTAAAGCTATTGATGGTTTAATTTATGGAAATAATAGAGGATTGTATGAACTTGTTACAGTTCATTTAGCTTATGTATTAATAGGTGTGATTCGCCATAGATTTGATACAAGAACATATACAGCTATTTATACTTCTTTAGCTACTAATTTACTGAGTAGAAAGTATTCAAAAAATGATGTCTCTAAACTAAGTGCACACAGCAACTTAGCAAGAGAATTTGTAGATTTTTTAGAATATGATTTGGTATACGTTGTTGAAGCATTCTATAATATTTTTGGAGCATTAATCTTGCTTTGTTTTTACGATTTAAAAGTTGTAGGCATTTGTTTAGCCATTTTACTTCCAGTAAGTATCATTAGTTTTTTTTATGGAAAGAAAATGAAACTATTGAATAAAAATAATAATGATGAATTAGAAAATCAAGTAGATATCATTGGCACAGGTAATCCATTAGCTATAAGAAGGCATTATCACAAGCTTCGTTATTGGAAAATAAAAATAAGCGATCAAGAAGCTATAAACTTTGGATTAATGGAAGTAATGGTTATTGTTGTTATAGCATGCTCACTATATGTTACTAGTTGGATTTCTAATCCTGTTGAGGTTGCTGCAGGAAGCTTGGTTGGTATATACTCTTATATTTTAAAATTTTCTGCAGGATTAGATACCATTCCTTACACAGTTCAAAGACTAAGTAATTTAAAAGATATTACAACTAGAATGGAGTTAAATGAAACAGATTTAGAGCCAAATTTAAAGCCAGCTGTAAATGAGTAATTAAGAGTAATAAGGGCTAATCATTAAATAAATTATTGGTCCAGTTACTGCAACATAAAACCACAATGGCCAAGTAATTTTTGCCATTTTTTTATGTGTATTAAATTCTCCTATTAATGCTCTGTAAGTAGTAAACAGTATAAAAGGCAAAATTAATGAGGCTAATAAAATATGAGTAATTAAAAGGATAAAATAAAAAGTTCTGGCTAAACCCACTCCACCAAACTTCGTTTCTCCACCAAATAAATGATGAGCAATATAACTTACCAAAAAAAGTATTGATAAAACCAGGGCCGCCAACATTAATTTTTTATGCAACAAATAATTTTTTCTTTTAACAGCCATTAAAGCAGCAATTAATAATAAAGCCACTGCTGAATTAATAAAAGCATTAAAAGTTGCAAAAACATGAACATCAAAACCTAGATCAACTTCTAATTTATATCTTCCTAAAAGCACAACAACTACAAACACAACAATAGAAAAAATGCCTATTAACCATTTTGCTTTACTATCATTTTTTTTCCAAACTGCTTGTAACATAGAAATATTTTAGTTGCAAAAATAAATTAAAACTGCAATGCATACTTGGTAATTTTTCTTTTCGTAATAGCCTTTCATTTAATTATTAATATACTTTCTTTGCAGAATAGTAAATACGTTGTACATGTGGTATAAGCTTGGCAAATTCATTATAAAGTATAGACAATATTGTTTAAGTTTTTTGTTTATCATAACTTTATTCATGGCATGGCAAGCCACCAAAGTTGAGTTTAGCTACGATGCTAATAAAGCTATTCCTGAAAATAATATTAAGTACAAAGAATACCAATCATTCTTAAAACAATTTGGCAACGATGGAAATTTAGTTGTTGTTGGTGTTAGAACGAATGAGTTATTTACAATTAAAAATTTTACATTTTACAATCAATTACAAAAAAATCTTGAAAAAATTGCAGCTGTAAAAAGTATAATGTCTATTCCAACTGCAGTTGATTTAATAAAAGATACTGTTGAAGAAAGATTTGTATCCAAAAAAATTTTCAACGATACTTTCAATAATCAAGCATCATTAGATAGTCAGTTTTCTGTTTTTAATAACTTACCTATTTATAAGTCTATTTTATACAATCCCAATACAAATGCATATTTAATAGGTATTACTGTTGATAAAGATTCTATTAGTAGTTATCACAGAACAAAAATTATTAGTCAAATTGTTTCTGTTGTAAAAGATTTTGAAAACAAAACAAAAATCGAAACTCATATCAGTGGCTTACCATATATCCGAACCATTGTTGCAGAAAGAATTAAAAAAGAAATGATTTTTTTCTTAATTGCTTCATTAGCTTTTTCAGCAATTGTACTTCTATTATTTTTTAGATCTACAGCAGCTATGTTTTTGAGCCTTACAGTTGTTGCCATGGGTGTAATCTGGAGTTTTGGAACAATGGCATTGTTTGAATATAAAATTACTTTACTCACTGCATTAATTCCTCCTTTAGTGGTTGTAATAGGTGTTCCCAATTGCATTTATTTTTTAAACAAATATCATACAAGCTACAAGGAATCATCTGATAAGCAATTTGCTTTATTTACAATGGTAGGAAAGATGGGTGTTGTAACTCTTTTTTGCAATATAGCTGCAGCTATTGGCTTTGCTGTGTTTGCTTTAACAGAAAGTAGTTTATTAAAAGAATTTGGATACGTTGCGGGAATTAATATTATGGCTTTGTTTTTCATTTCACTTTTTTTAATTCCTTGTGTGTTGAGTTTAATGAAAGCACCAACAAAAAGACAAATGCAATATTTGAACAATGCATTACTAGAAAAAACTTTAATGAAAATTGAACGCTGGGCAATCTTTCATTCTAAATGGGTTTATATCATTTCAATCTTAGTGTTAATCTTCTCTGTAGCTGGGTTATTTAAATTAAAAAAAGAAGGATTTATAGTAGACGATTTGCCAAAGAATGATATCATCTACACCGATTTAAAATGGTTCGAGAATAATTTTAATGGTATCATGCCATTAGAAATTTTGGTTGATACAAAAAAGAAAAAAGGATTGGTAAGAAATTTACAACCCATTCAAAATATTGATGATTTTAGTAATTATATGCAGCAAAATTCGTTTACTGCAAAGCCTTTAAGTTTTGTAGAAGGACTAAAATTTTCTCGACAAGCTTTTTATGGTGGTGATAGTATAAGTTACACCATACCAAGTGGCATGGCAGAAATGGCTATTATGAGTCAGTATATTCAAGCTGATAAAAAATCTGATAATGCAAAAAAAGGAATAGAATCTTTACTCAATAATTTTATAGATAGTAATAAACAAGTAGCAAGAATTAGTGTAAATATGAAAGATATTGGTAGTAAGCAATTGCCATTATTATTGAAAGATTTTGAGAAGAAAGGCTATGAAATTTTTGATTCTACAAAATACAAATTAACATTTACTGGAGGTAGTGTTTCATTTTTAGAGGGGACAACTTTCATAATTAATGGCTTAAAGGAAAGTATTGTTTATGCTTTTTTATTGATTGCCATTTGTATGTTGTATTTGTTTAAATCTGTACGAGTTTTATTATGTTCATTAGTCCCAAATGTAATTCCATTAATTGTTACAGCAGGTGTAATGGGTTGGGTTGGAATAGCAATTAAACCCTCAACAGTATTGGTGTTTAGTGTTGCTCTGGGAATTGTTATAGATGTTACTATTCGTTTTTTAGTTAACTACAGGCAAGAATTAAAAAATAATAACGACAATGTAAAAGCAACATTAATTCAAACCATTAAACAAACAGGTATCAGCATCATTTATACTTCTTTAGTTTTAATTACTGGTTTTGTTATTTTTTGCTTTAGTAGTTTTGGCGGCACACAAGCTTTAGGATGGTTAACTTCTCTAACTTTAATAGTAGGTACAATTACTAATTTGGTTTTATTACCTGTGCTCATGTTATCTATAATGAAGAAAAAATAATTT
>JAYVBS010000130.1:0-7757 GCA_043750315.1 Chitinophagaceae bacterium | reverse complement strand
AAAAAAAATAACAAACTACACTTTATAGAAGTTAAAACAAGGCTTAGTAAACAATTTGGTAACCCAGAAGAAAGTATTAATGAAAAAAAGATGAATGCTTTAAAAAAAGCAGCTGAAAATTATATTATAGTTCATCCAGAATTTTTAATGATTCAGTTTGATGTAATTGCTATAAAAATGAAAGAACAACAAGTTGAAGAAATTTTTTATATTGAAGATGTATTTTTTTAGTAACAAAAAAGCCACTTTTCAGTGGCTTAATATTTTAATTAGTATTCATCTTCATTAAACATAAAATCATCTTGACTAGGATAATCTGGCCAAATATCTTCGATGCTTTCATAAATCTCATCTTCAACATCAAGCTCTTGTAAGTTTTCAACAACTTCAATAGGTGCTCCACTTCTAATTGAATAATCAATTAGTTCATCTTTTGTAGCAGGCCAAGGTGCTTCTTCTAAATAACTAGCAAGTTCAAGAGTCCAAAACATATTTTAAAAAATTTGTGCAAATGTAATAGTATAAACGAGACTAGCAAATGCTTTATTTTATAAGCTTCTTATTTTAACACATTTATTAATTAAGTGGTTGAAATTCAGGTAACAATAAATAATTATACCACAAAAAAAGAATTGAAAAATAAATTACTATCACACAAATCAAGGCTTCTTGTAAAATTTTCTCATTTCTTTTGCCATCTCATTCGAGTCATAATTTGAGTCTTTTTCTAAAGTTTCAATAATCTTTTCACGAGTTTTTTCATCTTTATTCTGACTAATTTTAAAAACATGTTCTATGTTTTCAACTTCAATTTCAAAAGCAACAATTGCATTCATCATTTGCTTTAAATAATTAGAATCCATCTTTTCAACTAATGCAGGAGAATGAGCATTTCCTTCAAATTTTTGTGTTAAGTTTTTCAATAACTCTAATAAACTTTCATCATTCAAATAATGCAATTTCCCAGAAACATGAACAGCTTTATAATTCCATGTGCTAGCAGTATTTTGCTGTAAATAATTTGATGCACTTATATAAGAATGACTTCCTGTAAAAACGACTAATACTTGATTATTTTTCTCAAAAGCTATGGTATGGTTTTGCTTTTTCATCACATGCCCTACTATGAAAAGTTGATTATTTCTATACTCAATTAATATTGGAACATGAGTTACAACAGGTTTTAAATTTTCATCAATACCACAAATCATTACAAATGGATGCTCTTTCATAAAGTCAATTACTTCTTGCTCTTGATGTGCTTTAAAATGTGATGTTTGATACATAAATCAAAAATTATTTAAATTAATTTTTTCCAACATCAATATTAACAATATAACCTGAATTGTAAAATGTAAAATTATTTATAAATAAGTGTTTACTTATATTTATGCATTGTTAACAGAGTATTTTCGCTAAATGAAGAATTTATTGCTCATTTGTTCGTTTATCCTTACTAATATTTCTTTTTCTTCAACAATTAAAGGAACAGTTACAGACAAAAATAAAACTACTTTACCCTACGCTTCAATCTTAATTAAGGGAACTGATATTGGAACAACATCAAACTTACAAGGTGCTTTTTTCTTGAATGTCAGCAATGGAAATTATACAGTTATTTGTCAGCATATCGGTTTTAAAACTATTGAAAAGAAAATTAAAATTAAAGATGGAGAAATTGTTTTGGACTTTGTTTTAGAAGAACAACAATACACTTTGAACGAAGTAACAGTTAGCAATAATGGAGAAGATCCTGCTTATGAAATTATTCGAAATGCTATTAAAAAAAGGGAGATTCATTTAAATGAATTTAGTAAGTTTGAATGTGAAGTTTATATCAAAGGGCAAATTCAACTAAGAGATTATCCGAAAAAATTTTTAGGAGAAAAGATAGATTTTGAAGATGGTGATACCAGTAAACGCAAAATAATTTTTCTATCTGAAAGTATTGCCAATTATGCTAGAGATGGGAAAGAAAAACTTAAAATCGAAGTTTTATCTACAAGAGTAAGTGGCAGTAGTGATGGCTTTGGCTTAGCAAGCCCTCAATTTATGACTTTTTATGAAAACATTATTAGTTTTGGTAGAGGATTAAATCCTAGAGGTTTCATCTCACCAATTTCAAACAATGCTTTAAATTTTTATAACTATAAATATGAAGGAAGTTTTGTTGAGAATGACCAACTCATCAACAGAATAAAAATTATTCCTAAAAGAAATTATGAGCCTTTATTCTCTGGCTATATTAATATTATTGAAGATGAATGGAGAATTCAAAGTGCGGATGTAATGCTAATTAAGAATCAACAATTACAATTTTTAGATACTTTAAAAATTCAACAACTTTATGTTCCTATTAATAAAAAATGGATTATCAAGCAACAAGTTATTTATCCTGCTGGAAAATTTTTTAATTTTGATTTTTTTGGCAGTATTGCTCAAGTGTATTCCAAGATTATTTTAAACCCTAGCTTTCCTAAAGATTATTTTAGTAACACTATTTTAAAATATACAGATAGCAGTAATAAAAAAACTATAAATTATTGGAATAGTGTAAGGCCACTTCCATTAGCCAAATATGAGGCAGAAGATTATATTAAAAAAGATAGCTTAGAACAGGTAAGAAAAGATCCAAAATATCTTGATAGTTTAGATAAGAAAAATAATAAATTAAATGTTTTTCGTTTGTTAATTACTGGTCAAACTTTTAACAACACTAAGAAGAAAGAGTCTTTTAAAATTGATCCGTTATTAATTTCTACATTTCAATTTAATACAGTAGAAGGTTGGGTTACTAAAGTTGATTTAGATTATGTAAAACGCATTTCAAATAGAAAAACTATACAAATAACCCCAACTTTAAGATATGGATTTAGTAACAAACATTTTAATCCAAGTGTTTTAACAAGATACACTTTTGGTAAAAAATATTTTAATTCTATTAGTTTAAATATGGGAAGTAGTGTTTTTCAATTTGATAATAATAGTCCTGTTGATCCTTTTTTAAATACTTTTTCAACTTTAAGATTTACTAATAATTTTATGAAAATTTATGAAGCAAGATTTTTTCAATTAAGTGAATCAATTGGTTTAGGAGATGGGTTAACTTTAGTTACAAATATTAATTATCAACAAAGGGTTCCATTAGAAAATACAACAGATTTTTATTGGAAGAAAGTTGATGGAAGAAATTATACACCAAACTTTCCAAAAAGAATTAGCAATACAAATATTCCAGAGCATAAAGCATTAAGTTTTACAACTCAACTTTTTTGGAGACCTGGGGGTAAATATATTGAATTTCCAGATAGAAAAATTAGTATAGGCTCAAAATATCCAACGTTTAGTTTTTTATTTACCCAAGGAATTCCAAAAGTTCTGGGGAGTTCAGTTGACTTTAGTAAATGGCAGTTTAATGTTAGTGATGATTTAAATTTGAAACTTTTAGGCAGAATTAGTTATTCAATAAGTGCAAGTGGTTTTGCACATGCAACAAAAGTTTTTATTCCAGATATGAATCATCTTATTGGCAATGAAATGTCAATAGAATCTAGTTACTTAAATAGTTTTCAATTATTACCTTATTATTCATTAAGCAATATTGCAAAATTATATACTAGTGCACATATTGAATATCATTTAAATGGATTCATATCTAATAAAATACCTGGTTTCAAAAAGCTCAATTGGTTTTTTGTTATTGGTGGAAATTCTTTTTATAATAACGATAAAAAGGAAGCTTACAATGAAGCATTTTTTTCAGTTGAAAATATTTTTAAAATTGTTAGAATAGATTTTATTAAAGCTTTCGCATCAACTCAAAATGCAAATAATACTGCAATAAAGTTTAGTACTTCTTTAAACAGAAGAAGGTAGTTAAGTTGAAACTTAAATGCTAAAAGCACTTAAACTTTTTTATCTTTACACAAATAGAAAATATGCCAGAAGAAATAATAAAATTAGAAGATGTTAATATTTATCAAGGAGGTACTCTTGTATTAAAGGATGTAAATTTTAAAGTAGAAAAAGGAGAATTTGTTTATTTAGTTGGCAAAACTGGAACAGGCAAAAGCAGTTTATTAAAAACATTGTATGGAGAATTAAATTTAAAAGAAGGTTCTGCAGATGTTGTTGGATTTGATTTAACAAAAATGGATTGGAAAACTGTACCATTTTTAAGAAGAAATTTAGGTGTAATTTTTCAAGATTTTCAATTATTAACCGATAGAAATGTTTATGAGAATTTAAAATTTGTATTAAAAGCTACAGGTTGGAAAAATGAAAAATTAATGGAAGAAAAAATTAATGAAGTGTTAGATAAAGTAGGCTTAAAAATGAAAGCATATAAGATGCCTTATGAAATGAGTGGAGGAGAACAACAAAGGGTTGATATTGCTAGAGCTTTATTAAATTCTCCTAAATTAATTTTAGCAGATGAACCAACAGGCAATTTAGATCCAGAAACTAGTGATGAAATTATGCAACTGCTTTTCAATATTGCCAAAAATTATGGCACAGCAATTATAATGGCTACTCACGATTTTATTGTAATCAACAGATATCCATCAAGAATGTTAAAAACAGAGTTTGGAAAGCTAATCGATAGTAATAACAAGGCTTCTGTAGCTTCAAAAGCTGTTTAATTTGTTGTGGATAAGCTAAAAGTTTTTATTTATTTTATCCACCCAACTGTTAAAAATACTATAACATAAAAGTAGTGTTCTATTTTCACGCTTGCTTACCTGTCCGTTACCTATGATGATCTTTTATAATGCATTCATTTTTATGAATGCATTTTTATTTCAATCCATAGCAATAATTAAGCATATAGTTTTTCAAGATTATATTTGCTTTATTAGCTTGATTTACCAAAAAAATTAAATGAAAAAAATAGATTGGTATATTATTAAAAAATTTTTAGCTACTTTTTTCTTTGCCATTTTTTTATTTGTTGTAATTAGTGTTGTAATTGATATGAGTGAAAAAGCTGAAGATTTTGTTCGTTCTAAATTAACTACCTCACAAATATTTTATCAATATTATTTAGGTTTTATTCCACATATCACTGCATTACTATTTCCCTTGTTTGTTTTTATTTCAGTAATTTTCTTTACATCTAAAATGGCAACCAGAAGTGAAATTGTTGCAATATTGGCTAGTGGAGTTACTTATAATAGATGGCTACGTCCTTATTTTTTAGGTGGAATATTTTTAGCTATTATTTTATGGTTTGCAAGTATGTATACAGTTCCCTTAGCGAATAAAAAAAGAACACTTTTTGAAACAGTCTATATAGATGCCAACTCATCTTACGAAAGAACTATAAATACAATTAATAACAGAGGCAATAGCATGTACTTGAAAATTGATTCATTTACTTATGCCGTAATAAACAATTACGATACAACAACAAAGTCTAGTAATGGATGTTATTTGTATAAGGTGATTGATAATAAATTAGTGCAAAATAAGAAAGCTGATAGAATGTTTTGGGATATTAAAAAAAAGAAATGGATACTTCAGTCCATTATTGTTAGAGATATAGATTCTATAAAAGAAACCCTGTTTCAACTTCAAGAATCTGCTTTACAGTTCACTGCCACACCTAGAGATTTATTAAGAGGCAAATACACAAAAGATATTCTTACATCTCCAGAATTAAGTAGGTTCATTGATTTAGAAAGAAAAAAAGCATCAGAAAACATTAATGAACTATTGGTTGAATATGGCAGACGAAATGCAACTCCTGTATCTGTAGTAATTCTTGCATTAATGGGAGCAATTATTGCTGGAAGAAAAGTTAGAGGTGGAAGTGGCGTGCATTTAGCCATTGGAGTTTTGATTGCTTTTCTATTTATACTTACAGATAAATTTTCAACTATCTTTTCTACAAAAAGTAGTTTTCCTCCCTTACTTGCAGTTTGGACACCCAATATTATTTTCAGCCTTGTAGTATTATATCTTTACAAAAAAGCTCCTAAATAAAATGGAAATTTCATTTAATACCCCTGCACTACTTTTTCCTGCTATAACATTTTTAATGTTAGTCTATGGCAATAGATTCTTGGCATTATCTAATTTAATTAGAAATTTACATGAACGATACAATAATGAAAAAGAAAGCAGACCAAAAATAATTCGTCAAATTAAAAATTTAAGAACAAGGTTAACAATGATTCGATCAATGCAAGCCCTTGCAGTATTCAGTTTCTTAATTTGTTTAATTTGTATGTATTTAATTTTTAGAAATAAGCAATCCTATGCCTATATTCTTTTTGCAATTAGTATGGTTTGTTTAATGACCTCAATGGTAATTTCAATTTTAGAAATTCAAATTAGTACTAGAGCACTGGAACACGAGTTGAGTGATATGGAAGAAGAATTAGGTAATAGCAATGTAATTGTTGATTATTTGAAAACTACTTTCGATAAAGAACATTAATTTATTACTCTACCAAAGCCTGCAACTTTATCAATCCAGTAACTTTCTTTTAAATCACTAATTGTTACACCTTGACTAGTTGAAGCATGAACAAATTTATCATTGGCTAAAAAAATACCTACATGATTAATGTAATCTTTCTTAGTTTTAAAAAAAACCAAATCACCCTCTTTTAAGTCTGCTTTTTCAATTCTTGCACTTTCATTATATTGCTCAGCTGCAGTTCTAGGTAAATTTATTTTATAATTTTCTTTAATAAGTGTTCCTGTAAATGATGAACAATCAATACAACTTTTTGTTTTACCCCCTAAACAATAACTAGTTCCCCACCATTCATCAATATTTAAATACAATTTAATGTTACTTAAATTTTCTATATAGGTATCTAAAATCAAAGCATATTTAAATTGCAAACTAGTTGCTTTTTCTATTTCAACATTTGTTGTATTCATTAAATAGGTTGGCACTTCATACGTTGCTGATTTGCTTTTTGTGGTTGAAGGTTTATGACTAGATTTTACAATACTTCCAGGTGAAATTTCAATTTCCTGAATAAAAGTAATATCTCTTGAACTTCTGCCTTTTTGACTATTACTTGATGAATTATCTTTACTAGTAATTTTTATAACAGTTCTACAAGAGGTTAAAATAAACAATAACAATAAAAAATAAACATATTTTTTCATGAGCCGTGTAATTTAATCCTCAATTAAAGAACTACAAAAAATGAAATTTATTTTATAAATTCTTTCAATTAACTAAATTCACAAAAAATATTAATATGAAATTTTATTTTCTGGTATTTAGTTTATTCTTTTTTTTAAGCTGCAAAACAAACAAATCTGAATCCGCTGCATTAGATAATATCATTATTGATGGTCATCCTGCATGGATAATGAATGGTAATATTTATGAAGTAAATACTAGACAATTTACCCCTGAGGGTACTTTTAAAGCATTTGAAATGCATTTAGATAGATTGAAAGAAATGGGTGTTCAAACACTTTGGTTCATGCCAATTAATCCAATAAGTTTGAAAGATAGAAAAAGAGATAGTTCACAATTAGGCAGTTATTATGCTGTAGCTGATTATAGACAAATTAATCCTGAATATGGAAACATGGAGGATTGGAAAAATTTAGTGAATAGTGCCCATGAAAAGGGATTTAAAGTAATTATAGATTGGGTGCCAACACATAGTGGTGCTGATCATAATTGGTTAAATACACAACCAGATTTTTATATAAAAGATAGTAGTGGAAATCCAGTTAGTCAATATGATTGGACGGATACAAGAAAATTAAATTATAAAAAT
>JAYVBS010000129.1:0-3351 GCA_043750315.1 Chitinophagaceae bacterium | reverse complement strand
AAAAAGCTGCTGCAAAAAAAGCTGCTCCTAAAAAAGCTGCTCCTAAAAAAGCTGCTCCAGCAAAAAAAGCTGCTCCTAAAAAAGCTGCTAAGAAAGCTGCTCCTAAAAAGAAATAATTCTTTTTTAGTAAAACAGATAACATTTAAGTCTCGAAGTGATTCGAGACTTTTTTTATTTGTTCAATTTGTAAACAACCCAAATGTCATTAATAGAATTTAAGCTATTTTTTTCTAAAAAAACATTGAGATTCCATAGTAAAGACGAGGAAAATAATATTGGCCTATAACCTTTTGATTCTGGGTTAAAATTTTGATCTCTAAGATCATTATAAGTAGAAATGATGATGTCTGGAAGTGAATTAATTTGAAATCTACTACTGTCTGTAGTATTAAAGTTTACAAATTGAAAATTCTTAAATTGTTTTTTATAAAATGTTAAGGGAAGTTTGCTTTCTGTTTGTAAAGGATTTCTTTCAAAACAATACACAGTTTTATTTTGAATTTTTTCTTCTCTACTTAATTTTTTAATAAAATGAATACTCTGTGAATAGGGAATAAAAACAAAAGCAATGAGTAAGAATATATTTAAACCGATACTAAAGTTGATGATGTATTTATAAAGTTTTAGTGTTTGATATTTTCTTGCCAAATAATCTAAACCACCAATTGATAAAATTATTGGAATGATATTGATGATTGTAAATAAAAATCTTTCCTCTTTGTGAGCCACCATACTATGACCAACTAAAAAAAATAAACAAGAAATAACAAATGGATGCTTGAATTTCTGAATGCTTATTTTAAAATATTGTAACAATAAAAGTATACTAATAGGAGGCACTATAATTAAACCAACTAAGACACCTAAGTAATAGAAAAAACTTTTTTCACCAAATGAAGCTGCAACACCATCAATTATATTTATTTTAAAATAGACAAATGGTGTAAAAATTATTTTATGATAAAAAAGATAATCTACAAATACATTAAATAATACACCCAACGAAAATCCTATGAGAACATAAAAACTATATTTATATAATTTATTTAAAAAAAAAATAAGTGTAAAGAAGCCTGCTATTGCAAAACCCAATTGAAATCTTAAGTAAAAACTTAACCCAATTAAAACCCCAATGATTAATAGTTTTAAAATGGAAATAGATTTTTCAAGTTGTAATTTATGAAACCAAAAGATTGCTGGAAAAAATATTAATGCTGCTGTAACTTCTGAGCTAAATAATGTTCTTGAGTAAGGCAGAAACCAAGAAAAATTTATTATTAATAGTGTTATTATTAAGTTTTTTTCTGTTGAATATTTATTATAAAAAAAGGATATATAGTTAACAAAGAACCAAAACAAAAGTCCTTGAATAAGTCTCAATAATAATAGTTGGTTGAACGGATTTGTAATAGAAAAACTTTCACAAACAATTCTAAACCCAGAAAATATATAAACTTGTAAAGTTGGCCTGATGTTACTTTCTAATTCCCAAACTGCAGTTGCAGCATTTTCTTTGTGAAGTTGTAAAGAAGAAAATTCAATAATTTGAAAATGTTGGTCAGGATGAAAATAACCAACTCCAGTAATGCAAAAAATAATTTGAACTATTAAGCCAAACAATAAAATTAATTGAATGTTTGTAGAGTTTTTTATTGTTTGAAAATAGTCTTTCACTTTACAAATGATTTATGTTAAGGCTATTTTATTAAGGTCTAAAATTTGAGAACAAAAAGAATATTCTTGTTCATCATTACTACATATAATTACTAATCTATTAGTTGAATAATCTTTAATAAGTTGATTATATAATTCTATACCTTGTTTATCTAAATTAGAACAAGGTTCATCTAAAAGTAAAATTGAAGAGTCACTAAAAAAAGCCTGTGCTAATTTTAATCTTTGTTTCATTCCACTACTAAAAAAGCGAATTTGTTTATCTTTTGCTTTGCTTAATTGTACTTTATTCAAAACATCTTCACAAGAGTAATTATTAATAATATTTTTAAATTTTAAATTAAATTTTAGAAATTCTAATGCCGTCATTTCTTCAATTAGTTCAATATATGGTGCAGCGATACTAGTAGTTGATATTTGTTCACTTAAAAACTGTTGATTAATTGCTTCATGCTTTACAATACCTTCTGTGGGTTCTATAAAGCCTAAAATAATTTGTAACAATGTACTTTTGCCACTTCCATTAGAGCCAGTAATAGCATAGGTTTCATTTAAGTTAAATGAAGTATTTATATTTCTAAAAATCCAATCTTTGTTGAATTTTTTACCTATATTTTCTAAGTGAATCGACATTATAAAATTGAAATGTTATTGTTAAAGTACTTCTTTAATATCTTGAATTATTTTAAGAGCAATGTTTTCAGCTGTAACTTCAAGGTTGCTTTCACTATAAATTCTGATGATAGGTTCTGTATTGCTTGTTCTTAAATGCACCCAATCATTTTCAAATTCGATTTTTAATCCATCTTCTGTATTAATTGGATATTTATTGTACTTCTCTTTTATATGATTGAATATTTTTTCTAAATCAAAACCTTCAGTTAAATCAATTTTATTTTTGCTAATAAAATAATTTGGATAAGTATTCCTTAATTGTTTAACTGATTTATTTTCTTTAGCAAGATGACTTAAAAACAAAGCAACACCAATTAAAGCATCTCTACCATAATGCAAGTCTGGAACAATAATACCACCATTACCTTCTCCACCAATAACAGCATTTACTGCTTTCATTTTATTCACCACATTTACTTCTCCAACTGCTGATGCTGAATAAATTCCACCATGTTTTAAAGTAATATCTTTTAATGCCTTTGTAGAAGACATGTTGCTTACAGTATTGCCTTTCTTATGTTTTAAAATATAATCAGCAACAGCTACTAATGTATATTCTTCGCTAAACAAAGAGCCATCTTCACATACAAAACAAAGTCTGTCAACATCAGGATCTACAACAATGCCTAAATCTGCATTTTGCTTTACAACTTCTGCACAAATCTCTGAAAGATGCTGAGGCAAAGGCTCTGGATTATGAGCAAAATTGCCATTCATTTCTTTATTTAAAACAATAACATCATCAACACCTAAAGCTTTTAATAATTGAGGAATTGCAAATGCGCCAGAACTATTAATTGCATCAATAACAACTTTAAACTTTTTTTGTTTAATAGATTTAATATCAACTAATGGATAATCAAGTATTGCATTAATATGTTTTTGTAGTGCTGTATCATTTTTTGAATGGGTTCCTAAATTGTCAACTGATACAAAATTGAAATCTGAATTTTCTCCAATTTCTAAAATCAAGTGTCCATCTGCAGCACTAATAAACTCACC
>JAYVBS010000128.1:0-7763 GCA_043750315.1 Chitinophagaceae bacterium | reverse complement strand
GTATCAAAGCATTTTCAATATTACCTTCTCTTAATTTTAATCTACCATTTTCAGTATTGAAATAAGTATCTATCTGATGATCTTGTCCAATAAATTTTGGTTGTAATTCTTTTAATTTATTTTCTAATTCATTTAAATGATTTGTTCTTGCTTTAAACTCGAAATTGATGTGCATGAAAATTATTTTATGTAAAGTAAGTAAAGTTGAGACATAAAAAAACACAGATTATTTTTCTGCGTTTTTTAAAATATAATTATATTTTTATTGACCCATCATATCAACACCTGTTGTTTGATCGGCTTTTGTATTTTTTCTTTTGAATAAACTAAAGTCTTGTTTTCCGAATCGATAACTAAAATTTATACGAAGTACTTGAGGATCTCTCAATCTCTCAGTATTTTGATTAAAATAAAATGCATTAGTTTCTGTTAAGGTTTTTGTTCTAAAAATATCATTCATGCTGATATTAACAGATGCAACTCTACCATTTTTCCATGTCCATTCTTTTCTAATTGACACATCAACATCAAAATATCTTGGCAATGTAAATCCTTGTGCAAGTGTTTGACCTCCTCCTCCAAACATTCCACCACCACCTCTACCACCTCCACCTTGTGGAATAATTGTTTTACTTCTATAATCCCAATTAATTTGTAGGTTTAAGCCTTTGCTTAATTTAAAAGTATTGTTTACTTTTCCATTCCAACTTACCAAAGAATTGTCAATAGTTTGATTAGGAATTTGAGCATTTATTTGAGTATTGTATAAATTAAAATTCAACATTAAGTCCCACCATTTTGTTACAGACATTCTATTGGTTAATTCTAAACCATAAGTATAACTGGTATTGGCATTAATATAACTGCCATAATAAAGACTATCAGTTGCATCTTTATAATTTCTATTTACATCCTTATAAATGTAACGAGTAATTAAATTTTCGCTGTATTTGAAATAAGTTGTTGCTAAAAAATTTGATCCTTTTCCGTATTGATTATTATAAGAAAATTCAAATGAATGTGTGAACTCTGGATTTAAGTTTGGATTTCCAACTGATGGATTTTGAGGATCTGTAAAATCGTATGAAGGTAACAATTGAAAAAAGTTTGGTCTGTTTACTCTTCTAGAATAATTAACCTGCAAATCTTGTTTATTTTTTAGTTTATGTGTGATGAATAAACTCGGGAAAAGACTTAAAGGATATTTTATACTAAAAGAAGTTGAATCTACACCTGCTAAAGTTTTTAATTGACCAAAGTAATTTGAATTTTCGGCACGTAAACCTATTTGATAATTTGTATTTTCTGTTTTAAAACTATATGTAGTGTATGCTGCAAATACTTTATCTAAAAATTTATAATTATTACTAGCACGTGTATTTAAACTATAATTACCAACACCAGTAATATCTATATAAGTTAAATTAGTGGTCTCAAAATTTCTAATAGCTGCTCTTGCACCAGCTTCAAACTTTGTATCGTTTTTATATTTTCTTTCATAATCTGATTGAAAAGTAAAAAATTCATTTCTGCCTGACCCATCAGATTTTTGTAAAAATTTGTTACTTTTTGGTGTGCCATTTGGAAAATAAGTTTGCGTTCCAATATCACTTACTCTAGTGTTAGTACTTAAGTTGTAATTAATGTCTGCACCAATATTATGACCTGTTTGAGGGAAATTATGTTTGTAACTTAACTGTGATCCAAAGTTTTTAAAATTAAATTCACTAAAAGTGTTTCTAAGAGAATTTGAATATTTTGAAAGATTTGATGAATCTATATTTTGCAATGCATCAGTTTTAAAATTTCCTTTATTAAAATTACCATTTAATGTAATGGTATTTCTGTTATCAACTAGAAAATCAACACCACCTCTAAAGAAAGCAAAATAACCAAGGTTAGTTTGGTTTTCGTTTGTTAGAATTGTAGTATCCGGATTGGTAAAAAGTTTTGTAGTTGCTCCGTTAGTTGAAATAGATTTTCTTTGATTATAATTTCCACTTGCAAAAACATTTATTTTATTCTGGCGTAAATTAATATCTGCACCAATATTCACTCTTGCTCTACTATCAATACCTGTTCTAATATTTCCATTATATCCATTTTTTCGATCCTTTTTAAGTATGATGTTTAAAATACCTGCATTGCCACCACTTGCATCAAACTTAGCTGAAGGATTGGTAATGATTTCAACTTTATCAATAATATCTACAGGTATTTGATCAAGAGTTAAAGTTGTTGGTCTGCCATCTACAAAAATCGTTGGTGTAGCATTTCGTAACGATACATTTCCATCAATATCAACACTCAGTGTAGGAATGGTTTTCATGAGTTCTGTAGCAGTTTGACCAGCAGAAACCAAACTCTTATCAACATTAAAAATCTTTCTATCTATACCTAATTCAAATTGTTGTTTATTAGAAGTACTTACTGTAACATCGCCTAAATAACTTGCATCTACATCCATTTGAAAATTGCCTAAATCTTTGTCTGCCAAAGCCATCATTTGTTGCATGGCATTTGGATCTGAAGCTGCACCATTAGAAGGAAAATTTATTCCAAAACTCAATTTCTTTTCAACTTTTTTGTAACCTATTGCAGTTGCAGTAAATTGAAAGTTGCCAAAAATGGGTAAATCTTCTAAATTAAAATCACCGTTTGTTTCTGTAAAAACAGTTTTTAAAATAGCTTCTTTCATTTTTTTAGTAGTAGAGTCATATCTATTACCTTTTAATTGAATGGTAACATTTTCTATACCCTTTTCTGTTTGCTTATCTACTATTTTGCCATAGAATCTACCCACATTCATTGAGCCACCATTCATATTTCTTGGGCTACGAGCAATACCACTCGGTATTTGGGCATTTGTTATGCTTAGTATGCCTAAACAACTAATTACAACTATTAATTTCTTCATTTTTTATATTGATTTGCAAAATTAGATGTTTGTACACATAAAAAGTTTATTAGATAGTATAAACGGCAAAATTTACTTTTTGTTGGTAATCACTATTATTAAAGTTATAATAGAATATTATTAACGAGTTTTAAGCTTGGCTTAATCATTGCTTTATTATGTTTGTAAACCAATTGGAAAGTATGAAAAAAGTTCTTGTAATATTTTTATTGATGATTTGCTTTTTTGTTCAGGCACAAAAGCAAAATTATAAAGTGGCAGTAGTTGCTTTTTATAATCTTGAAAATTTTTATGATACACTTGATGATCCTAATATTGATGATGAAGAATTTTTACCTTCGGGTACAAGAAATTATAATGCTGATATATATTTAAATAAAGTAACCAAACTTGCATCTGTAATTCAAAGAATTGGAACTGATGATGAAAAAATACCTTGTCCTGATGGAGCTGCTTTTATTGGGGTTGCAGAAATTGAAAATAAACATGTGTTGGAAGATTTAGTTAATCATCCACTCATCAAATCTAGAAATTACAAAATTGTTCATTACAACAGTAAAGATAGAAGAGGCATAGATGTTGCTTTTTTATACAATCCAAAATATTTTGTAGTTGAAGATAGCAAAGCTTTATATGTGTCCTTGCCAACTGGTTCAAAAGATGCTTATTACACCAGAGACGTATTATGGGTTAAAGGTAAGTTTGATGGAGAAACAGTACATATCTATGTGAATCACTGGCCAAGCAGAGTTGGTGGTGAAGAAAGAAGTGCTCCAGGAAGAGCAGCAGCAGCAGCTGTTTGTAAAAAACATATTGATAGTTTGATGTTAGCCGAAGGAGAAACGAAATATATTGTGATGGGCGATTTAAATGATGATCCTATAAGCCCAAGCTTAACTCAAGTTTTACAAAGTAAGAATTCTTTTGAAGCAACCAAACCAGGTAATCTTTATAACCCTTGGGTAGAAATGTATAAAAATGGTTATGGTACTTTAGCTTATCAAGATGCATGGGGTTTATTCGATCAAATAGTAATTAGCCATAAATTTTTAGATAAACAACAAGATGGTTTTTTCTTTAGAAAACAATTCATTTTTAATAGAGAATTTCTTACAGAAAATATTGGCAAGTATAAAGGATACCCAATGAGAACTTGGGATGGCTTAACTTATAGAGGTGGTTATAGTGATCACTTTCCTACTTATTTGGTGATGCTAAAAAAAGTGAATTAGTTAAATCCAAATTGTATAATTCCACCACCAATAACATCGTTGCCCTCGTAAAAAACTGCACTTTGGCCTGGTGCAATACTTTTTACATTTTCATAAAATTTTACTTTTACTCCTGGATTATTATTGTATAAATTACTTAATGCACCTTTGTCTTTGTAGCGAATTTTAGTAATGGCTTCTTGTGCATCTGTAATACCATTATACTTCATCCAATTTGGTTTAGTTACAATCATTTCAGATTGTTCTAAATCTTCTTCTTCACCTAACACAACTGTATTTTTTTCTGGATCAATAGCTGTAACATAAGCAGGTTTGCCTAAAGCAATTTCTAAACCTTTACGTTGACCAATTGTGTAAAAAGGATAACCTTTATGTTGCCCTAATTTTTTCCCGTGTTTATCTAGAAACCAACCACCTTTTACTTTTTCTTCTAATCCATCAACTCTTCTTTTTAAAAAACCTCTATAATCGTTATCGGGTACAAAACAAATTTCGTAACTCTCACTTTTTTTTGCTAGCTCTGGATAACCCATATCGTGGGCCATTTGTCGAATTTGTGTTTTATGATATTTTCCCAAAGGCATTATGGTTCTACTTAACAACTCTTGATCTAATCCCCAAAGAACATAGCTCTGATCTTTAGTTTCATCTAAACCTTTACTAATATAATATCTATCATTATTATGTTTATTAACTTCTGCATAATGACCAGTTGCTATATAGTCGCAATCTAAAGCATTTGCTCGTTTTAATAAAGCTTTCCATTTGATATGTGTATTGCACATTACACAAGGGTTAGGAGTTCTTCCAGCTAAATATTCTTCAACAAAATTTTCAATAACAAAATCACCAAACTCTTCTCTAATATCTAAAATAAAATGAGGAAATCCATGATGTACTGCAGCTTGTCGTGCATCATTAAAACTATCAATATTGCAACAACCTGTTTCTTTTTTTGAGGTTCCACCACCACTAGTTGCATAATCCCATGTTTTCATAGTAATGCCTACAACTTCATAACCCTCATGGTGTAACATTAATGCAGTAACAGTACTATCAATACCACCACTCATTGCCACCATTACTTTTCCCTTCTTGCTCATACGGCAAAATTAAAACAATTGAATTACTATGTTAGAAAATAAGAAAACTTAACTTTTTATGAAGGGAAGAAGAGCATTTGCTAGAGTTCTATCATTACTTAATCTTGGTACTTTATTTTGACCACCAAGTTTTCCAATTGATTTCATATAATCTATAAAGCCGTTTTTTTTGATGACATTGATATGTAAGATATCTAAAATATTACCAGTAATTAAATCATCATAGTACACATTTTTTTCTCTAAGGTTATCATCTACTTTTTTTGTAAATTTTTGTAAATCTGTAGGCGGATTTTCAAATTCAATAAACCATTCATGAAAACTTTTTCCTTGGTTTTGAGAAATAAAAGGAGCAACTGTAAATTCTGTAATTAAAACATTTTCTTCTTCAGCTGCTTTAAGTAAAGCATGCTCAACTTCCTCACCAATTACATGCTCACCAAATGCAGAAATAAAATGTTTTATTCTTCCTGAAACTATAATTCTATATGGATTGAGACTAACAAATTTTATAGTGTCACCAATATTGTAAGCCCATAATCCAGCATTACTACTTATAATTAAGGCATAGTTTTCATGAAGTTCAACATCTTTCAAAGTGAGTCGTGTAGGGCTTTCTAAGAAAATTTCATTTACAGAAACAAATTCATAAAAAATGCCACTATTGGTATTTAACAACATTCCTTTCTCATTTTGTAAATCTTGAAAAGCAAAAAAACCTTCACTTGCAGGATACAGTTCTATAGTATCAATTTTTCTTCCTATACTTTCAAATAATTTATTTTTATATGGTTCAAAATTTACACCACCATAAACCATTACATTAAAGTTTGGGAAAAGCTCTCCAATTTTTTTTCCTGAATTCTTCTCAAGTTTATCAAAATACATTTGAACCCAAGGTGGAATACCACTAATGAGTGTCATGTTTTGATTTATGGTTTCATTAACTATATGTTCTAATTTTTCTTCCCAATCATCTATACAATTCGTTTCAATACTTGGTAATTGATTTGCCCTTAAATATTTTGGAACATGATGATTTACTATACCACTTAATCTTCCAGTTGGAATGTTTGCAATTCTTTCAAGCTCAGGTGAACCACTTAAAAAAATCATTTTGCCACTAGAAAAAGTATAATTACCAGAATCAACCATATAACATAATAATGCATTTCTAGCTGTGTTAATATGGTTAGAAATGGAATCTTTTGTTATAGGAATATATTTTACACCACTTGTTGTACCACTAGTTTTTGCAAAATAAAGTGGCTTGCCTGGCCAAAGAATGTTCATTTTGCCAAGCTTAATTTCCTCAATAAAATTCTTAATGGCTTCATAATCTCGAATCGGAACATTTTTTTTAAAATCTTCATGTGTTTTTATCTCATGAAAACTATGTTCTTTGCCAAAAGCAGTTTTAGAGGCTTTTTGAATAATTAATTTGAATATAATGTTTTGATCTTCAATAGCATTTGCTTTACTTTTTTGTACTTTTTTATTGATAAAATTAGCAAATGGCTTTGCAAAAAGAGATTTTAAATCCATATTGTAAAGCTAAGATTTCGACAATAGATTACCCAATTATTAACTTAAAACCAAATTCGTAACTCAACTTGTGAATGATCTAAAGACTAAATTGTAAAAACATTTTATTTTTTCGAGCTATAACCTTACTTTTGCCGTCCAAAAAATTTTTGAGTTATGTTAGCTGTAGTAAAAATTGCGGGGCAGCAATTTAAAGTTAAAGCCGGTGATAGTTTATATGTTCCACATATTGAAGGTAACGATGGTGATAAAGTAGAATTTAATGAAGTATTGTTTACTGAAAATGGAGGCACAATTTCTATATCAAATATTAAAGCATCTGTTAAAGCAGAAATTACAAAAGCACTTGTACAAGGTGATAAAGTGATAGCTTTTAAAATGAAAAGAAGAAAAGGTTTTAGAAAAAAACATGGTCACCGTACACACTATACTCAAATAAAAATTGACAGTATAGCTTAATACTTTTTTAAAAAGTATGGTAAAATGAATTTTTTTTTTCATTTTATAAAAAAAATAAAATTTTATAAAACTTTAATTATAAAAAGATGGCACACAAAAAAGGTGAAGGTTCAGTAAAAAACGGAAGAGATAGTAACAGTAAAAGATTAGGTGTTAAAATATTTGGTGGACAACCTGCAATAGCTGGTAACATTATCATTCGTCAAAGAGGAACGGTTTATCATCCAGGAAAAAATGTTGGTGTTGGAAAAGATTTTACTCTTTTTGCATTAACAAATGGTGTTGTAAATTTTAAAAAAGGCACCAATCAAAAAACTACAGTTTCAATAATAACAGCCGAAGCTTAAAAATATTTTTTTGTAGTTTCGAAAATGTTTCTATTTTAGTGGAATATTTACTAACCATTAAATTTTAAAACATGGCAAAAGCTGCAAAAAAAGCCGCTCCTAAAAAAGCTGCTGCAAAAAAAGCTGCTCCTAAAAAAGCTGCTGCAAAAAAAGCTGCTCC
>JAYVBS010000127.1:0-7797 GCA_043750315.1 Chitinophagaceae bacterium | reverse complement strand
AGAAGTAAAATTATTTGCTTCAACAAATCGTATCATGGTAGTACACAAGGGGCTTTAAGTTTAATGGGAGATGAATATTGGCGACAAGCATTTAGACCATTATTACCAGATGTTTATCATTTTGATTATAATAGTGATGAAGCTATTATTGCTATAGATAATTCTACAGCCTGTGTAATTCTAGAACCTATTCAAGCAGAAGCAGGTGTTGTAAAACCTAATACAAAATGGTTAAAAGCAATAAGAGAAAAATGCAATGAACATTGTGCTTTATTAATTTTTGATGAGATACAAACAGGTTTTGGTAGAACAGGAAGTTTATGGGCTTTTGAACAATTTGATGTTATACCAGATATGTTATTATTAGGTAAAGCTTTAGGTGGAGGAATGCCATTGGGTGCGTTTATCTCTGATCAAAAAATGATGAGTACTTTGAGCTACAATCCAGTATTAGGGCATATTACAACTTTTGGTGGTCACCCAGTAAGTTGTGCTGCTGGCAAAGCAGCTTTGGAAGTTTTATTAGAAAATAATTGGATAGATGCTATAAAACAAAAAGAAAAAATATTTCATCAAAAACTTATTCATCCAAAAATAATAAAATTAAATACTGCTGGATTATGGGCTGCTATTGAGTTAGAAAGTTTTGATGTAGTAAAATCTATAGCAAAAATTTGCATTCAAAATGGATTGATTACAGATTGGTTTTTATTTGCTGATACTAGTTTAAGAATTGCCCCACCATTAATTATTACAGAAAATGAGTTAAGTGAACTTTGTGAAATTGTTAATACAAGTATCAATCATTTTTATAAACCTTAAAATGAATCCAATAAATATTAACGAAAACCTTTCTCTTTTTACAGATTATTGGAACCCCAGAATAGTTGGGGAATTAAATGGTCAGCATGTTAAACTAGCAAAACTAAAAGGTGAGTTTGTTTGGCATAAACACGATAAAGAAGATGAACTTTTTTATGTAATAAAAGGAATTCTAAAAATTGCATTTAGAGATAAAGTATCGATCATCAACTTAAATGAATTTATCATTGTTCCAAGAGGTGTAGAACACAAGCCTATTGCAGATGATGAAGTTTGTATTTTATTATTTGAGCCTTGCAGTACTTTAAATACAGGCGATATTAAAAATTATTTTACAAAAGAAAATTTAGAAAATATTTAAATTATTTTATCTACCATCACCATCAAGTAAATTTCCTAACCCACCTAAAATACTTCCTTCCTCTCTTCTTTTATAAGATCCATAAGCCAATATTCTAGATGCTAATCTGCTAACAGGCAAACTTTGAATCCAAACTTTTCCTGGGCCTCTTAACTGAGCAAAAAATAATCCCTCGCCACCAAAAATTGTGTTTTTTATTCCCCCAACAAATTGTATATCATAATCAACAGTTGCAGTAAACCCAACAATACAACCTGTATCAATTTTTAATAATTCACCAGATGCTAATTGTTTTTGTTGTACATAACCACTTGCATGCAAAAAAGCCATTCCATCGCCTTCTAATTTTTCCATAATAAAGCCTTCACCACCAAATAAGCCTGTTCCTAATTTTCTTTGAAACTCAATACCAATAGACACTCCATTTGCTGCACATAAAAAAGCATCTTTTTGGCAAATTACTTTGCCTCCTAATTCTAATAAATCTATTGGCACAATTTTACCAGGATATGGTGAGGCAAAGCTTACTTGTTTAATTCCATGAGAAACATTTGTGAATGCAGTCATAAATAAATTTTCGCCTACCAACATTCTTTTTCCAGCATTCAATAATTTATTAAAAATGCTTGAGTTTTGTTGCTGACTTCCATCACCAAACATGGTTTCCATTTGAATGCCATCATCCATCATCATAAATGCACCAGGTTCTGCAATAACAGTTTCTTGAGAATCAAGTTCTATCTCAACATACTGCATTTCTTCTCCATATATTTTATAATCAATTTCATGATTGTTACGCATAATACTTTTATTTAAAAATTAAGCAATTGTACTAATCATTTGCTTTATGAATGCTAATAATTATGAAGATGGGAAATTTCCTTGATGATTGGTATTTTTGAAGTTTAAACTATTTCCCAAACCTCTCTACCTCGTAATAATTTATCTAAATCTCCTTTACCTTTTGAAGTGATTACTTCATTAATTTGCATTGCCATTACATCTTCGTAGCAAGCTCTTTCTGTTTGATAGAAAACACCAAATGGTCGTGGCAAGTGATATTCGTTTTGTGGATTATCGAACATTCGTACTAAAGTTTGTGCTTTATAAAAATCTTTTTCATCGTGTACCCATAAATCATTTACACTTACTCCATTGCCAATTTCTACAACAATTGGTTTAAATCCATCAAGTTTAATTCCTTTGTCTTTATTGGCTCCAAAAATCAATGGCTGTCCATGTTCTACAAATAAAGCTTCGTCAGCTTTTGATGATTTTTCTGTGAACATTGCAAAAGCTTCATCATTAAAAATGTTACAGTTTTGATAAATTTCAACAAACGATGACCCCTTATGTTGATTTGAACGAATTAATATTTGTTGTAAATGTTTAGGATCACGATCCATGCTTCTTGCTATAAAAGTAGCATCAGCACCCATTGCTAAAGCCAATGGATTAAATGGATGATCGATACTTCCAAAAGGAGTACTCTTTGTTACTTTTTTTTCTTCAGATGTTGGTGAATATTGCCCTTTTGTTAAACCATAAATCTGGTTATTAAATAACAATAAATTTACATCGAAATTTCTACGTAATAAATGAATGGTATGGTTTCCTCCTATACTTAAACTATCTCCATCGCCACTAACTATCCAAACACTTAATTCTGGTCTAGATGCTTTTAAACCACTTGCAACAGCAGCAGCTCTACCATGTATGCTATGCATGCCATAAGTATTCATATAATAAGGGAAACGGCTACTACAGCCAATTCCAGAAACTATAACAATATTTTCTTTTGGTATGCCAAGGGTAGGCATTACTTTTTGCACTTGTGCCAAAATGCTATAATCGCCACAACCTGGACACCAACGTACTTCTTGATCGGTTGAAAAATCTTTGGCTGTTAAAACTGGTGGAGTAACTAATGCTTCGCTCATACTTTTTAAATTACAATAAAGGTAGTAATTGTTCCGAAATATTTACATAATACTAATGAAAATCATGTTATAAAAAAACAAAATTTATTTACTTTGAATCGTGGATTCTCTTCAACTTAAAATGTTGAATTGGGGCAACAATTAAAGGAAACTTCTCAACCACAACATTACTGGCATCTAAACCAAAGCCTCTTTCTTCACTTAAGCTTATATCTTTCAGCCAGAAATAAATTTTCATCACTACTCTTTCAAAAAATGGCAGCTCATTATCCTGACTTAAGAATTTCTCTAATACAATAAATTGGAAATCGCCAATGATATCGCTTTTATCAAAACTGTTGTATTCGTGAGGAAAAACAACTTCTGCATTAGCCACTAAATCTTGCACCACTTTTTTAAACATTAAGTTAATTTTTTGTTCAACTCTAAAGCCTAAATTAAAATCAATTCTTAAAATGTCATTTGGAACAATATGGTCAACAACATATTCGCAAGTATTAGGTTCGTCTATCACATTCACATGTACAAACCAATAAATATCTGCACGTTTAGGATTTTTACTTAAGATGGAATAAATGATTTTATGTTCAATTTCTTTTGAAATGTTTGAACTGGTCATGTAGACTAAATGAGTAGAATATTTAGGTATTGACTTATCATTACTCAATTGTTTTATTTGAGAAATATAAGGTGCTAACCGTACAAATTCTGTATATCTATTTTTAATTTTTTTAGATCTATACCAAGCATACATAATGATAAACATCATACCTCCGATTAACAAAGTGATATATCCTCCATGAGAAAACTTATCTAATAACGCTGTTAAAAAGGCAACTTCAATAGTTAAATATGCAAATAAAAATATATAAATAAGTATAGGTTTTACTCTGTGTAATACCATATAATTAGCATACAAAATAGTTGTAGCCAACATAGTAACAATAATGGCTAATCCATATGCAGCTTCCATTCTTGCAGATTCTCTAAAATATAATACTACACCACAACATCCTAAAAACATTAAAAAATTAACAGCTGGTACAAAAAGTTGGCCTTTTTCTTCTGATGGATACCTGATTTTTAGTTTAGGCCAAAGATTTAAACGTAATGCTTCACTTATAAGTGTAAATGAGCCAGATACCATAGCCTGACTTGCAATAATTGCTGCAGAAGTTGCAATAATAACACCAGTTAAAATAAACCATTGAGGCATTAAATCGTAAAATGGATTAATATTTAAAGCAGCTTTGGTTTGTGCATCTACCAACAACCCTTTGTGATGGGCTAATAAGTATGATGCTTGACCAATATAATTAAGTAATAAGCTAACTTTTACAAATCCCCAAGTAACCCGAATATTTTTTTTACCACAATGGCCTAAATCTGAATACAAGGCTTCGCCACCAGTGGTACACAGAAATACGGCACCTAATAACCAAAATCCACTTGGATATTGGGTAAGCAGCTTGATAGCATAATAAGGATTAAAAGCTTTAAACACCGACAAATTGTCGAGTATATGAATCCCTCCTAAAACAGCTAACATACTAAACCATACTAGCATAATTGGACCAAATAGTTTTCCTATTGAAGCAGTTCCAAATTGCTGCATAAAGAAAAATAAAGCCATAATAACTATTACAATAATCACAACAGTATCTTGAGTAATATTAGTAAGTGCGGGTAATTTTTTTATACCTTCTATTGCAGATGTTATTGAAATGGGTGGGGTTATAATTCCATCTGCTAAAAGTGCTGCACCACCTATCATTGCTGGTATTACAAGCCACTTTTTTCTTCTTCGTACTAACGCATATAGTGCAAAAATTCCACCTTCCCCTTTATTATCAGCTTTTAAAATAAGAATAACGTATTTAAAAGTAGTTTGCAAGGTGATTGTCCAGATAATACAAGAGAGGGCACCAATAATTAAGTCTTCAGAAATTACTTTATTATTAATAATAGCGTTAAAAACATAAAGTGGTGAAGTACCAATATCTCCATAAATAATTCCAAGGGCTACTAATAAACCTGCAGCTGTAACCTTATTAATATGTTTTCCCACAACAAGATGTTAATGTAACTAAAACACAAATGTATAGGTAATTTATCTTGTTTAAATTATTTTATATAAACTAGTTATAAAACTCAATTTCGTTTTTAGAAATAATGCTTTAGTAATGTTTTGGGAAAAGAAAATCAGAAATACTAATTTTGAATTGAACAAGTTAATTAGAATAAAATGAAGCAATTAATTATATACGTTTTCATCTTTTTATTGGGAGGAAATGGACTTGCACAAAAAATTATTTATAGTGAGCCAGATAAAGATGATTTCAGAGAATTTAAGTTTGAAATCATTGGCAAAATAGACAATAATCTTTTAGTGTATAAGACTGCTAACACCAGCCATTTCATTAGTATTTATGATAATGACATGCAACAAATAGAAAAAATAAAATTAGATTACTTATCAGAAAGAGTATTTAATGTTGATTTTGTTAATTATCCTGATTTTGCATATATGTTTTATCAGTATCAAAAAAAAGGCATTATATATTGCATGGCTATAAAAATAGATGGAAATGGAAGAAAAGTTGGTGAGCCTATGGAATTGGATACAACAAATTCCAGAGAAGTACAGAACAACAGAATATATTCTTTTGTGCAAAGTACAGATAAAAGTAAAATCATGTTTTTTAAAATAAATACAACACAAGAAAAAAGTCATCAAATAACCACCATACTGTTCGATTTAAATTTAAACAGACTCAACAAAGATTCAGAAGCCATTCCAATGAAAGAAACAAATAGTTTTTTATCGAGTTTCGAAGTGAGTAATAATGGAAATTTTGCTTTTATTAGAGCCATTGGTACAAGTAGTAATGATAATATTAATCAATTGATTTTAATTACTAAAGATGCCTTTGCATTTAACTTTAAATACATCCATATTACTAAAAAAGAAAGTGTTTATTTAGATGAGATTAAATTAAAAGCAGATAACACCAACAACCGATACATTATTACATCTTTTTACAGCAATAAAAAAAGGGGCGATATTCTTGGCCTTTATGTTACTGTTTATGATAATATCAACAACACTGAAAAACTTAATACTACAGTAATTTTTGATAATGAGTTTAGAACAGATGCTAAAAGTGATGGCAATTTAAAAACGGTCTTCAACGATTTTTTTATAAAAGAAATAATTGTAAAAAAAGATGGCGGCTTTTTATTGAATTCTGAAAATGAGTACACTTCTACCAGAAATAATACAAACAATTTTAGTAGATGGGATTATCTTGATAATATGAACAACTACTATGGCAATAGCGGTTTTTATAATTTTGGCAGTACATTTTATAACAACCCATATAATTTATATAGAAACAGAAATTTTTATAATGTTACCAGATATTTTACAGATAATGTAGCTATTATAAGTTTTGATTCTATTGCTAAAATGCAGTGGACAAATGTTATTAGAAAGTCGCAATTTGATGATAAAACCGATGCATTAATAAGCTATGGAACTTTTAATTCAGGAAATCAAATTAAATATTTGTTTAATGTATTTGAAAAAAATAAACTTATTTTAAATGAACAAAGTTTAACTCCATCAGGACAAATTATTAGAAGTTCTACATTAAAAAATTTAGATAAAGGATATGAGTTTATGCCTCGACATGCTAAACAAGTTGGGGCTTACCAATTTATTGTTCCATGTATGTATCGCAGTTACCTTTGTTTTGCAAAAATTGATTATTAATAACTGTGATTAATATTTTTCGAGATAAATCTATATTCACCATTTTTGGATTATTTGCAATTTGCTTACTTACACATTTGCACATTTTTTTTGTGCCTATAATTCTTCATTCTACAAAAAACAGTGGTTTAATTTCTGATTTTATTAGTCAATATGCAAATTTTCTGAAGCCGTATGTATTGAATATAATTTATATATTCATTATACTAATTCAAGCTATACGCTTAAACATTATTTTAAACAATCATAAACTTTTTAGTAAGTCTGGGTTTACAACAGCATTTGCTTTTATATTATTTACAGGTTTGTTTACTAATGCAAATGAAATGAGTGCAGCTTTAATTGCCAATAGTTTAGTGATTTGGATATTTAGTTTTAGTATTAAGTTATACAACAATTCATCTCCAAAATCATTGCTATACAATTTAGGATTATTAGGCAGTAGCAGTATTTTATTGTTTAAACCTTTAGCATTAATAACCATTGGTTTATTATTTGCATTATTAATTCTTCGTCCGTTTAAAATAGTAGAATGGTTAATATTTATTATCGGTTTAATTACACCAATTTATATTTTACTATCTATTTTATACTTAACAAATAATGTAGTTTATATCAATCAATTTATTCCAAGTTTCTTTTTTGATATTCATATTAAAGAAGATATCTGGTATTTAGTAAGTACTTCAACAATAATATTGTTAACCATTGCAGGTGTAATAACTTGGTATCCAAACAGCAATAGAATGGTTATTCAGAGTAGAAAAAGTTGGGGAGTAATTCTATTATTCTTCTTCTTATCAATTATTGGTGTTTTGTTTTTAAACAACTCGAAGTTTTATACAGATATTTTATGCTTAGTGCCTTGTGCAGCTTTTGTTTCAAACTTTTTTTTATAC